>JAAETJ010000363.1 GCA_024228495.1 bacterium
CGCTGGTTGTTTTTGACAATTCCAGTCTGGTTTTTCATTCGTATGGCACTTAATGCAATTGACGGTATGCTGGCGCGCGAATTTAACCAGAAAAGCAAACTCGGTGCCTATCTCAATGAGATTTCGGATGTAATTTCCGACGCAGTTCTTTATTTGCCATTCGCATTTTTGTCGCCCTTCAACCCGATATGGGTGGGGGGTGTCATTTTCCTGTCAACACTGAGTGAATTCGCCGGTGTTCTTGGCCCAATGGTTGGCTCATCGCGCCGCTATGACGGTCCAATGGGGAAAAGCGACCGGGCAATAGTTTTTAGCGCGCTGGCACTGGCGGTGGGCCTTACCACCGCTTTACCCCAATGGACAGCATGGATCATGCCCTGCCTGGCTTTGCTGCTGTGCCTGACAATCTTCTATCGCGTTCACAATGGCTTGCGCGAAATCCAACAATAAATCACTGACCAAATCAAAAAGGAAATATTGAAAAATGAATTCACGCACAGCTGTTGAAAATACATTCATCACACATGACGGCGAACAACTGTTTTACCGCAAGTGGCCTTCTTTATCGAATAAAGCAAAAGGTGCCATTGTCATATTTCACCGTGGACATGAGCATTCAGGACGCCTGATCAAACTGGTTCATGAACTCAATCTGCCGAATTTTGAGATTTTTGCATGGGACGCGCGAGGCCACGGGCTATCTCCAGGCAAGCGTGGCTACAGCCCCGGTATCGCGACGTCGCTTGCAGATGTTCAAAGCTTTGTTGACCACATTTGCGAATCTGATGGTTTTACGCCCGAGGATATCATGATTGTCGGTCAAAGCGTTGGCGCAGTACTGGCAGCGGGCTGGGTGCACGATTATGCCCCAAACATTCGCGGTATGGTACTCGCCTCCCCGGCATTCCATATCAAACTTTATATGCCTTTTGCCAGAACCGGCCTGAGACTGGCCCAGGCGATAAAGGGCAATTTTTTC
>JAAETJ010000364.1 GCA_024228495.1 bacterium
ACGAGCGGCATTCATTACTGGATAAGTGGGAAAACCATGCTTACATGCCCACTCGACGGTGAATTATGCCCGCTCGTAAGTCAATCGAAACCCCTGATGGGAAATGGTTTCTAAATGCAAAGTTTATTTGTAAACTTACAGTGTTATGAAGCAATCAAAATTTCGATGATATAGCATTCTCGGTCAGGCAGGGATATGGCTCATACTGTTTATGACTAACTTTATGGCGGAGTTGCCGGATGAAGGAATAATGGACGCTTTCCTTTTTGCTTTTAGCGGCACTGTCTATCTGGTACCGATTGTTTATATAGGGCGTCCTCAAAAAAGAAAGAGTTATCCACATTGTGTTGATAACCAGCTTGTTAATGTAGATAATTTTCAAGTTTCAAGCAAGGAAATGCAAGAAAAATGGTCGACCTTAGGCAAAAACCTTGCACATCCATGATCAAGTACACACCGGCTAGTGAACGAAGCTTGAGTCTTTTTCGCACTCCTTTTGAGCAATCCCTTGACCCCAACAACCGCTGGGTAGGCATGGCGGCTCTGGTGCCGTGGGATGATATGGCGAAGGTCTTCTATGCTCACATGAGCATGGATCAGGGACGGGTCTGTGTGGATCTGCGCATCGTGCTGGGCGCCTTATTGGTCAAACATATTGAGGGGATTTCAGACGAAGATACGATCCAGTATATCCAGGAGAACCTGTATGCGCAGTATTTTGTGGGGTTGCCGAGTTTTCAGACCACTCCGGTATTTAGCCCCAGCTTGTTTGTGGAGATTCGTAAGCGATTGGGCCACTCCGGCGTAGTGGAACTCAATGATAAGTTGTTGCTCCATGCCCGCTCATTGCGGGTGATCAAGCACCGGGCCAGACCGCAACGCAAGAAAGATGCCCCCTCAGATGAACCACCGGGGGACAGCTCTGCGCAGCCGGAGGATGAACCTTCGTCCCAGCCTCCTAAGCAGGAGCGTCCACCCAACAAAGGTACGCTCAAGGTGGATGCCACAGTAGCTCCCCAACACATTGGTTATCCGCTGGATACGCGCTTGCTGCATGAGTCTCGCCAGATCAGTGAGCGACTGATCGATGAGTTGTATAAGCAGACCGGTCACTGGCCGCGCAAGCCCCGCACCTATCGCCGCACAGCCCAAAACAAGTACATCGACTTTGTCAAGAAGCGCAAGCCCCGCAAAAAGGCGATCCGCAAAGCCCAGGCACAGCAGTTGCGCTATTTGAAGCGCAACATCGGGCATCTGCACCGGATGCTGGATGAACTGGAGGCTCAGGGTATAGACATCCCCTGGCAATACCGCCACTGGAAACAATTCTGGATCATTCAGCACCTCTACGAGCAGCAGCATGTCATGTGGCGAGATAAGCGCCGACGGGTGGATGACCGCATTGTCAATGTGGCCCAACCTTATGTGCGGCCCATCAAGCGCGGCAAGGCCGGTAAGGATACCGAGTTCGGGGCCAAGATCAATGTATCGGAGACCGAGGGCTTCCTGCGAATGGATCAGGCAGACTTTGATAACTTCCATGAGGGCTTGGGGCTTCAACTTCAAATAGAGGGCTACAAGGCCCTCTACGGCTATTATCCCGAATTGGTACTTGCTGATCGTATTTACCTGACACGAGCCAATCGCAAATACCTCAACGACAATCATATACGACATGTGGGGCCTCCGCTG
>JAAETJ010000365.1 GCA_024228495.1 bacterium
ATCTATCCCAAGGCCGGCCGCGCGGTCCGGGACCTATTGCGTAAACGCAGGCAACTGGTCCAACTCAGGACGACGAACCTGTTGAGCATCCAAAACCTAGTCTCGCGAAATACCGGCCACTCCATGAGCGCCAACCGAATCAAGCAACTGACATCAGCGCAGGTAGAGGAATTATTTCCGGATCAGGACATCGCCTTGGCGATCCAAAGCAACCGGGTGGTCATGACCACGCTGCATGAACAAATCAAGATTCTGGAGCGCGCGGTAACGAAGAAAGCGAAATTGAAACCGGAATATGGATATCTACTGTCCACCCCAGGGATCGGGGTGATTTTGGGATTGACCATCATGCTGGAGACAGGCGACATTCATCGCTTTGCCAAAGCGGGCAACTATGCCTCCTATTGTCGATGTGTCGGCAGTACACACACCAGTAATGGGAAACAAAAAGGCAAAGGCAATATCAAAAACGGCAACCGGTATCTGGCCTGGGCGTTTGTGGAAGCGGCGAATTTCGCGATTCGCTACAACGATAGGATTAAAGGCTATTACCAGCGTAAGGCGGCAAAAACCAACAACGTGGTGGCGATCAAAACCATTGCCCACAAGCTTGCCAGAGCCTGCTATTACATGATGCGGGATCAAAAAAGTTTTGAAATAGAGCGGGCGTTTGGATAAATGCGAACACCGCTTATCTCTTGCGCAGAAGGCTACCTTACGTTGCTGTGCTATCAAGGAGCTTCCCTCATCCTTCGGGACTCCTCCTTGACAGCACATCCACTCCAGGGGCAGGGTCTGCATGAGATAAGCCGTGAATCTGCCTCCTAAAGAGGCAACGCGTTACGGGGTAACACTGATGCCATAGCACTGCAGTTATGGATGGGACGGTGAGCTTGCCTAGGGGTTGGAGTCAAAGCCACCAGACCTGATTAGACGCCGGCCCGTCCAGTTATTGAAAACGATTTTTTGCAATGGGTTTGACTGAAGCGCCTCTATCGTGAGCCATCCACGGGTTGGACTTGCTGCGGCCAGCAAGAGCCACAAATCTGTCAAGCGCGAACCGATCTGAAAGCGGGTTCCCGCACCACTTGGACACGCTAGGGTACCGATTATTTTCTGGGGCTCTGATGAGCCAGGGGCCGGATACTTTCTCCGTTCGGAGCAAGTTCCACCGCCTTGATCCACAAGGGTGACTGGTGCGATTCGGTTTCGAATTCGACGCCTGCCAAACAGAGAATTGGGGTGCGTATTTATGAGTCGTCTGGCGCGGAATCGTTATTTTGGTGTTCACGAAAAGGAAAAATTCGTGGCGAAGGAGGCGCTTTGCCTATTGACACGGGTCGGCTAAATGGTGACACCATAGATTCCCCGGAAGAAAGTATTCTGAGGGTTTCAAAGAAACCATGCGGATCATATTTGATGATGTCCTGCCTCAGTGGAATTACACAGCCGTTCCTTCGGGCATCTAACGTTAGGGAAGTTATTTAATTCGCGTTCCTTATTCTTGGGTACAGTCATGTTCATTCAAGGGGTTACACAGATGCAAGCCTGGCTACACGACATGAAAACGGCAGGATTATCGGACACATGTGAGGTTCATTAATAGTTATACAGCAGCAAAAGGATCTTAAACAAGTGTTGGAATAAGTATGTTACTTAAATATCTTGTTTATTCAGCGATATTCCTATTGTTTGGTTTTTTCGTATTTCGGGTGATCGTCAGGTGGGATTATCTTAAGAAATCCAAATTATCAGCTTTGTCATATTCACTCGAAGTGCTTATTTTTGCTCTTCATGCGAATTTTATGTATTTATTCAT
>JAAETJ010000366.1 GCA_024228495.1 bacterium
AGGCGTGTCTCGAGGTGATGCAAGAACGGCCTCGAAAACGAGCCTTACAAATCTTACCCAATCAGGTCATCTCATTAATTGATCAGTGTCGGACTGCGGGCGTCAGTAATATCTGAAAAGGGTATGCTCTCAATTTGATGTATAGGCTCGTGTATTGATAAAAACGCATTTCTGGAATATAAGCCTCTGATATATATTTCTGTTTATCAATTGTCAGCTCTATACTATTCAAGCAGCGATGGGGAAGCCATATTGATTCACTTTGGCCCAGAATTGTTCCCACCGCGCGGTGGTCAACACCAAGGCGCGTAAACTCAACACGGTGGCAGCGCCGGTTTCTTTCCACTTCATCCCGGAACCGCACAGGCGCTGCTTAACTAAGGTTTTACAGGCGGCCTCGGTGACCCCGGAGCCAATCGGTAGATGCTGGGCTTGGAAGCGGACGTAATCCATTTGGTGGTGATGGTTGTCATAATAGGTCATGGCACTGGCTAGTTTATCTTGGGTGCTGGGTGCCAAGGAGGTTTTTTGGGCTAATGATTGCATTTCGGCCAACAACTGCTCAGCGGCACCCGGTTCATGTTTGAGCTGATGGCAGGCGGTGTTTAACCAAGCGCTACGCTTGACCTTACTGCGCGGGTGAACGGCTGTGGCAACATCAGCGAGGTAACCGCTGGCGTGATAGAAGTCGAGGATTTGAACGCGGGTGTGGCGTTCTAAAAAACGCCAGTTGTCAGCCGCGCCGTCGGCTAAACCGACATAGCGGGCGTCGGAGTAGTGGGTTTTGAGGTGGTTGATTTCACGCTCCATCCGAGCCAAGAACTGAGCCTTGCCGTATTCCGGGGTGGCCCCGATATAGATCGTATGTTGGCGTGTGC
>JAAETJ010000367.1 GCA_024228495.1 bacterium
GTGTACAGGGATGCCGAATCGACGGATACAGCGGGAAGAAAGCCCCGATTGCGCCATGGTAGAGGGCTGCTGAAGGGTTCAGCGGGGGCTTGCGTAGAGGCAGCCAGTGCGGAAAATGCAGCTTGTGCTTCTTACCCCTCCGTCGGATGGAATAAATGGTAAGGACAGGAGGGTGCTTTTACAAACCCATGAAAGTAACGCCAGTAAAGGCTAAGTGGTAGGTTTCAATGCGGACGGGATAAATGCTAGCCTCAATGGTCGGCGCTGTCCATGGTGTGAACAGCCAGGTCATCAAGATGCCCATGTCGATGCAACCAACGCAGGCCTCGTTTTCGCATCTTCATTTGACCTGCGTGGAAGTCATCATCATCAAGATTAAGTGCGGGATGAAACTCGGCTTCATTATCCCGGGCTGCGGAAAAAACACCGTCGGTTACAAGGACATGGTAATGGATATGTGGGTTGAGATAACTGCCAAACCGGTGGACAAAAACAACTGCAAAACAACTGCCCCAAATCTGGATCCTGACGGGGCCTCGGGACTGCGTTGCCTGATCGTGGTTTCCACTGCTCGCAGGGAAACTCCAGCTTGAAACGGTCCCGACATGGCTGGCGGAAAACAACCTCTATATGGATACCGGTCTATAGAAACATCTATTACCTCTGCTTGACCTTAATTACTCAGGTATTTGGTTTCTGTCATCTGAACTTATCTTAATATAAATACCAAAACGACCACCTATACCACCTACTATCATTTCCAATTCATCATCGCTAAGATCAGACTTAACTTGCTCTATGTCTTCATTTGAAAAATCATAGCCACTCTCTTTTACAAATTTAATCCACTCCTCATGGGAAGGCTTCCCGCTGCATTCCTTCCTGAAATTTTCGTCGGTTTTCATTTTTTCTAAAAATGCTTTGGCGCTTTCGATTGACATTGTCTCATCCTTTGATTGTGGTTCATGTTTTTGCCCGTGTTGGGGCTTCATACTCACTGCTCCTGCGTTTCCGGTCGGTCGGCCAGGCGCGCAGCGATCTATGGCGATTGTCTAAATAGACGATAGGAATATCAACTCAAAAATCAACTTATTCTTTCACTTCGTTCCTACAATTTATTCCGTCCGGTTTTGGTCAATTCACTTCCCAGGTATTTCCAGAATTAAAGGTCACAGTTGTAGTGTTGCCTGAAAGCTGGATTGATGTAGTACTGGAGAACTGCCGTGTATTGATGATCTCACCGCTCTGGGCTACATCCTGGCCAACGCCAAAATAGATCTGGCCTGGTGGGGCTATGCCGATTGAGCTGCCTCCAAAAATTTCGGTTGAGGCAAAAAGAGGGCTACCACCTCTCATGAGAACAACAGAAGTGCTGGTTCCTGAGTTCTGAACATTGGTGACTCTGAGAGAGCTGCTGCTCTGAGCTACCTCGGTCAGCACCGGACTGTCAGGACTGCCGGTCACATTCCAGCGGGCAGTATCGCCGGTGCTTTGTGTGGTCAGGACATTGGGTACGAATCCCGGCGTGGCGGACTCGATTGTGGCAATGCCGATCTGATGTTCTGAAGAGATCCAGAAAGGGGTAATAGTGCCCGGCTGTACTCTAAAGACCGCCCAGGCGTAACTCATCAAATTGCTGCCATCCGCATCGAAAGCGCCAAAGCACTTGTGGAAAGAGCGAAAAATGATAAAGATTTCAGAAAGAAAACATGAGAAATTTCTTTGCCCAGGGAATGGATGGCGTTTGTCGCGGCGGTCATTGAGCCCCGGGAGCCTACTGGTCACGTCAGCCCCTGCGCACCTAGCTAAGTAACTGCTCAGGTGTAGCTACTACTCAATCAACTATAGAACAAGGTGGCCCATCCCCGACATTCCCGTACCTCCAA
>JAAETJ010000368.1 GCA_024228495.1 bacterium
GTTGGTGGCAAGCGCTTGCAGAGGGGTAATGCCGGCATAAAGTAAAGCAGGTAACGCAATGAGGCCACCACCGCCTGCCACGGCATCCACGAAGCCCGCAACAAGCGCCACGCAAAAAAGTGTTGCCAGCATAACGCCCCCGATTTGTTCAAACCCTAGAAATTCCATGAGTTATAACTCCGCATGGTCAATGCTCCATTTTTCTTCGCGTGCTGAGGTCGCCCATTCTTGCCAGACTGGCAGGGCCGTGATGGTGTTACAATAGGTGAGGGCGGCTTGGTCGCTTGAGAGTTTGTAAACCTGCAAGCGATTGACAACGGGGGCATACATGGCGTCCGCAATGGTAAAATCACCGAACAAAAATGGTCCGCCCGATTTTTCAAGAGCGGCTCGCCATAGTGCTTCAATCTGCGTAACATCCTGCTTGACGCCATTGCTGACCTTAATGGTCCCCGGGGAGCGGCGCATATTCATGGGACATTCATTGCGCAGGTAGGGAAACCCCGCGTGCATCTGGTTAGATATGGACCGTGCGTGCGCTCGTTTTGCTCTATCGGAGGGCCAGAAGGCTTTGTCTGAGTTTTGTTCTGCTACATATTCAAGAATAGCGAGACTGTCCCAAATTATTAAATCACCGTGCTTCAGGACCGGTACCTTTTTGGATGGAGAATGTTCGATCAAGTCGTCACAATGATTTTGCATGTAAAGTCTGACGAGTTTTTCATTAAACGGCACCTGCAGGACCTTCATGGCAATCCACGGGCGCAGGGACCAAGAGGAATAGTTCTTGTTACCAATGATGAGTTCAAGAGGCGGCATTTGTGGCTCCTTACGGCTGCTTTCTTGTGAACACCCAATGATCATCATCTGACATTGTCGGGCGATATTTGTAGCCATCTTGCGCAAATTTCTTGAGATCTTCGGGTGTTTCAATGCCGTTCTGGATCATATAGCGGGCCATGGCACCTCTTGCTCGCTTGACGAAAAGGCCGATGATTTTATGCTCACCGTCTTTTTGTTCCTTGAATACCATATTGATGATGCGGGCTTTCAGGGCTTTGGTCTTGGCAGCTTTGAAATACTCGTTGGAGGCCAGATTGATGAGTACGGGGTGTTTGTGCCCCTTGAGCTGCTTGTCCAGCTGCCGGGCAATGAGGTCGCCCCAAAAGGCATAAATGGTTTCGCCGCGCTTGGTTTTTAACTTGCGGCCCATTTCAAGCCGGTAAGGCTGGATGAGATCGTGAGGCTTGAGCAGGCCATAAAGCCCCGACAGGATCAGCAGGTTATTTTGTGCAAAAGCCAGGTCTTTTCTGGTCAGGGTATCTGCTCCAAGCCCGATATAAGTATCCCCCGCAAAAGCCATTATCGCTTGTTTGGTCTCGTTTTCATTGGGCGATTTGCTGAAAGTCTGGAAACGCTGATAGTTGAGTTCCGCGAGATTATCGCTGATTTTCATCATCTGGCGCAAATCGGCGCGAGTCAGCTTGCGAGCCACCGCGATGAGCTGTTTGGTATCTTTTGGGAAAACCGGCTGACTGGTATATAGTGAAGGGTCGCGCGTTTCAAATTTGAGTTTTTTCGCTGGAGAAATGATGGCTAGCATGGTGTTTTGATGATCCTTGTGACGGGTACGGTCAGCTTTGCCTTTGCCTATCATGAGTTTGGAGTAATTCCAAACAGCCAAGTCATAAAAATTTAGCCTTCAATCAAATCCTCGCGCATATTGCGCTCCAGCATCACTCCTGGTTTTTTGCGGGCCAATAGAGCACGCGCCTTGGCGTATTTTGGTTCATGCCAGAACATTAAACAGCCATTGCAGCCCTTGCCGCAGCAGCCCTCAAGGCCAAAACGGCGGGTTTTGGGAGCGCGGGTGTTTTGGTTGTCTTCAAGAGCGGTGATCAGATTTTCACGTTTATCGAGATAATGTTTTTCCTGCCCGTCCCCCAGCTCCAGTTTACCAGCTTCAAAGTCGAGTTTGATCTGGTTCCATTGTTCGTCGGTAAGGGCTTTTTCCTTGCGAATGATCGTTTGCGCCGGGAAGTCATTGATCAGCTCGTCAAGTGTTTCATGGTCGAACAGGGAGAAGGGCAGTCGTATGACGGGTTTTTCACTGGGCTGCACTACTTCATTTGTACGCCCGCTTGCGGCATCGATAAATTCATAGATGCGCAAAAGCATGATATCGCGCCGTGTCGGGGAGACAAATTCCAGCACATCGCCAGCTACAAGTTTGTTTTTGACCTCGATGATAAAGGCCTCAGATTCGACGGTTTTTATGATCGCTGCATATTCGTAGGAAGCAAAATTCCAGTTCATCTCATAGCTGTGGCCATAATTGGTGAGACGGCCATCATGAAATGCGAGGGTATAGCCGCGATTAGGAATGGTGTTGAGCTCTGCCATATAGAACATTGGATCGAAGCTTTTGGGGTCATTGTACCAGTCGTCAATAGCCATGCGGTAAGCCCTTGCCGTGAGGGCCGCGTAATAGATGCTCTTGCCGCGCCCCTCGACCTTGAGGCTATCGACGCCAATGGCCAGCAACTTGTCGAGCCGTGGCATCAGGTTGAGGTCTTTTGAGTTGAGAATATAAGAACCGCGGTCATCTTCTTCGATGGGCATTAACTCACCGGGGCGACACTCTTCTTCCAAAAAGAACTCGAATAGTTCCATATTTTCTTCGCTGAGGTGCAACTCTTTAAGGGTGCCGTCCTTGATTTTCATGTGGACCTTGTATTTCCAGCGACAGCTATTGGCACAGGCCCCTTGATTTGCACCGCGCTCAGAGAGGAAATTGGATAGCAGACAGCGCCCGGAATAGGTCATGCACATGGAGCCATGAATGAAGGTTTCCAGTTTGATATTCGGGCATTTTTCGCGAATTTCCTTTAGCTCTTCGAACGAAACCTCGCGGGCCAGCACACAAAGTTTGGCCCCCAGGCCTTCCCAGAATTTTACCGATTGCCACGAGCAGACATTGGCCTGTGTTGAGATATGCAGCTCCAGTTCGGGTGCCGCTGACTTGACCATACTGAAAACGCCGGGATCAGCGACAATTAGCCCATCTGGTTTTACAGACCGCACCGTCTCCACATAGGCAGGCAGCTTGTCGATATCCTTGTTGTGGGAGAACAGGTTGAGTGTCAGATAGACTTTTTTGCCACGATTATGAGCATAGGTAATGCCCTCAACCACATCCTCTAGGGTCATTTGAGATTTGACGCGCAACGAAAGATCGGGCGTGCCCATATAGACGGCATCTGCTCCATATAAAATAGCTGCTTTGAGTTTTTCCAGTGATCCCGCCGGCATCAGCAGTTCAGAGCGTCTTGTTTCATTCATGACCAGTGACCATTCCGGTGAAATTGACAATTCAATGCGTGAGCATAGCAAAAATATCAGGAAACCCCTATAAATCCCCTGTTTCGCCTCCCTATATCCGGATGGCATATTTTTCCGCGTACCGGCCGGATTGATACGGACAGTAGCCCGGGTTCATCAAAGGTTACAATCCGCTTGTCCATATTTTGCGCGGACACTGCACACACTGCTCGTGCCAAAACACTCAATCCGGCGTAACTAGGTCACGCTCAAAGGCAATGAAACTTTTCATGTTGTAGACCAGATTCATCATGCCGATGCGGACGCTGGCGTGCTCAATACCGACGAGTACCTTGAACATCAACAGCTTTTCCCAGGGGGGGGACGACCAGCACCGGACTTGCGCCGCTCTTTTGGTGTGTGCCAAATAGCTTTTAGATCAGCTCGGAAAATCTCAAACGGTACTTTGATTTTCAGCAACACCAGCGGATCGCCGAACTTGTCAAGCCCCGCATATCTTTTGGAAAGATCAAAAAGCCCAGCTGTCCCATCACAATCCGCGCTAACCGAATCAGTTTCTCCGCTATTCTCATCCTAGCCGATCAGAATGGACCTTGGGCGATTTGTAGAGGTTCCATCAGTATTGGTTTTTTGCCAAATAGGGGATGGATGATCCGATGATCAGGCAGTGCCTGAGTTGAACCAGTATTGGCTCATATCATCGATGATGGTACTCACCTGATCGGTAATATTATTACTGTAAAGTACGCCATGCAGACGGGCTTGATGGCTCGTAGTCAGATAGGGCTCAAAGGGCTCGGGCGCAAGTTTTGAGAATTCATCGCTATTTGTCGCTCGGCACCAGCATTTATCCATACAATTGGTGTCGTCGACTGTGAGCTTGTGGCAACATGAGGTGATGCAATAGACAGGTAGGTGAGCGATATGTTGGCTTGAGCGAATTTGTTTAACCAATTGTTCGCCTCCTTCAAACCAGGCGGTGTTGGAGATAAAGAGCAGGTCAAGTGCTCGCTGTTTTTGCTTCACGGGTTGGAGGAAACCTGTGGCCTCTGCAAGATTTTCAATCAGGTGCAAATCATAGTCAAACCAGATCGTGCCCAGTCCAGAGTTGAAAAAATTGTGGCCACTATCTGAATTCTTGTCAAAGAATAGAATTTGCAGTGGCGCATCATCTATAAAATAACGAGATGTTTTCATTTCAAGTCGCCCTCAATAAAAGATAAATTATATTATCTGATAATATGCACCATATGCGTGTATCTACTATTACCACACTAATAAATATATACGCAAAGGTTTTATCTTGCATCACTCTGTGTATGCGCATAAAGAAACCTTTATGTCTATTCCAGGTCATATGGGGTCAAAAGTCGTGGCGCAGCAGATCAGCACAAATCAGCTATTGGTGGCATTGAAAGCCGCTGGTGAAGCAACGCGATTGCGTATTCTGGCGCTGCTTGCGGTGCGGGAGCTTAATGTCTCGGATCTGACCAATATACTGGATCAAAGCCAGCCGCGCATTTCGCGCCATTTACGCTTGCTTGATGAGGCAGGCCTGATCGAGCGCTTTCGCGAAGGTTCGTTTGTTTATTGCCGTTTGGTGCAAAAGGAAGTGGTCGGCGAACTTGTTTATACGGCCATTGGCCTGCTGGATCGCAAAGACCTTGTCTTGAGTGCCGATCGTATACGAGCTGAGAAGATACAAGAAGAAAGAGTGGCCGCGTCGCAGATCTGGTTCAAGGCAAACGCCGCAAAATGGGATCAGATCAGGTCTCTTTATATATCGGATCATAAAGTCGAAGCGGCGATGCTCGATATGCTGGGCGTGAAAACCAAGGATTGCCCTTTCAATCTGTTGCTGGATCTGGGTACAGGTACCGGCCGGGTGCTGGAGCTGCTTGCGCATAAAACACACCAGGCCATTGGCTATGATAGTTCTCATTCGATGCTGGAATATGCCCGCTCGCGCCTTGCACATAAGTGCTTTGATCATTGTCAGGTGCGTCAGGGAGATTTGATTGATCTGTCAGTAGAAGACGGGCAAGCTGATCTTGTGGTCCTTCATCAGGTGCTACATTTTTTGTTTGAACCTGAAAAAGGTGTGTTTGAGGCCGCGCGCTTGCTTCAGCCCGGTGGGCAGATGCTGATCGTTGATTTCGCGCCTCATAATCTTGATATTTTTCGCGAAGAATTTGCTCATGAGCGTCTGGGTTTTTCTGAACATCAAATGGCGCTCTGGCTAAAGCGGTCCGGGCTTGTAGAAAAGCAGAAGATCCAGTTGGCGGCTGACGAGAATAAAACGGATGAAAAACTGGTGGTATCGCTGTGGCTGGCACAAAAGGCTGTGTCGAGCGCCGGGGTAAAGCTTGTGACGACCAATCATAGCTCCCCGCAAAACCGAACCAAGAAAATGCAAGGAAACGCAAAATGAGCCAGACGAACGGGCGCAAAAGCCGTGATATCGTAAAGGGCGACATCAAGGTTAGCTATGAGTTCTTTCCTCCCAAAAGCGAGAAGATGGAAGAACGCCTCTGGCAGGCTATTGGCCGCCTTGAGCCAATGCATCCGCAATTTGTTTCGGTGACGTATGGGGCAGGTGGCTCAACGCGCGAGCGCACCCATGCGACGGTTTCGCGTATTTTGAAGGATACGCATCTAAAACCCGCTGCTCATCTGACCTGCGTTGACGCGACAAGAGCCGAAGTCGACGAGGTGATTGAGGCTTACAAGGGCGTCGGTGTCAAACATATTGTGGCGCTGCGCGGTGATCCCGTCGAAGGGGTTGGTGAGCGTTATCTGCCTCATCCGCAGGGCTATCAAAGTTCTATTGAACTGATCGAGGGCATCAGCAAAATTGGTGGTTTTGAGATATTGGTCAGTGCCTATCCGGAGCAGCACCCTGAAAGCCCTGACCGGGCCGCCGATATTGACTGGCTGAAACGCAAGGTCGACGCCGGAGCGACAAGGGCCATTACCCAGTTCTTTTTCGACAATGAAACATTTCTTCGCTATCTTGACGATGTACGAGCTGCAGGGATTACTATTCCCATTACGCCGGGCATCATCCCTATTGCCAATTTCCTGCAGGTGAAAAAATTTGCGACAATGACCGGGGCAAGCGTCCCTGACTGGCTCGGCAAGCGTTTTGAGGGGCTGGAGAACGAAGACGCGGAAACTCGCCAGATGATCGCTGCGGCCATTGGAGCCGAACAGGTGATGGAGCTGGTGGACCAAGGGCTAGAGGAATTTCATTTTTATACCCTCAATAAGGCAAAGCTCGTCTATGCCATTTGCCATTTGCTGGGGCTTCGGGCTTCCAGCACGTCAGGCGATAAGGAACAGGTGCCAGTATGAATAGAGACCAACGCATTAAAGCATTGAAACAAGCGGCCGGTGAACGCATCCTTATTCTTGATGGGGCGATGGGTACGATGATCCAGCGTCATAAGCTGGGCGAAGAGGAATATCGTGGTGATCGCTTCAAAGATTGGGGCCAGGATGTCAAAGGCAACAATGATCTTTTGACGCTGAGCCAGCGCACTATTATCAAGAAAATCCATGTTGATTATCTGGAGGCCGGATCAGATATTATCGAGACCAACACGTTTAACTCCACCAGCATATCACAGGCTGATTATGGCATGGAGGAGTTGGTGGTCGAACTTAATGTCGAGGCAGCGAAACTATGCCGCGAAGCTGCTGATGAGTTAAGCACACCGGAAAAGCCGCGTTTTGTGGCTGGAGGGCTTGGGCCAACCAACCGCACGGCAAGCATCAGCCCTGATGTCAATCGCCCTGAATTTCGTAATGTCAGTTTTGAAGAGCTGGTAGAAGCCTATAGTGAGCAGACCAAGGCGCTGATTGATGGTGGTGTTGACATCATCATTATCGAAACCATTTTTGACACGCTCAACGCGAAAGCTGCCGGATATGCCGTTTTGAAAGTATTTGAAGAGCTTGGAGTTGAATTGCCGATTATGGTTTCAGGGACAGTGATTGATAAATCGGGCCGCAATCTATCGGGGCAGACCCCGGAGGCCTTCTGGTATTCCATGCGTCACCTGAAACCCTTTTCGGTGGGTCTCAACTGCTCATTTGGTGCCGAAGACCTGCGCCCGGCTGTGGTGGATATGGCCGCGATATCTGATACGCTGATCTCGGTCTATCCAAATGCTGGCCTGCCCAATGAAATGGGCGAATATGACGAACAGCCAGATACCACGGCTGGCTTTCTAGAAGGTTGGGCCAAAGACGGCCTCGTCAACATCGTCGGCGGCTGCTGTGGCACCAGCCCCGATCATCTGCGCGCCATCGCCAATGCCGTAAAGGGCTATCCACCAAGGAATGTTCCCAACATAGAACCCAAACTGCGCCTCTCCGGCCTTGAACCATTTGTGGCGGGATAGCGGCATGACCAAACAAATAACAGCGACTTTTATCAATATTGGCGAGCGCACGAATGTCACCGGTTCGGCGAAATTTCGTAAGCTGATTGAGGCGGGGGACTATGAGGCGGCGCTCTCTGTAGCCCGCCAACAGGTCGAGAGCGGTGCGCAGATTATTGATGTTAATATGGATGAAGGCCTGCTCGATAGCGAAAAGGCCATGGAAATCTTCCTTAATCTGATCGCATCGGAAACAGATATTTCTCGTGTGCCAATCATGATTGACAGTTCCAAATGGACGGTGATCGAAGCCGGGCTTAAGTGTGTGCAGGGCAAGAGCATTGTTAATTCTATCTCGCTGAAAGAAGGCGAGGAGAATTTTAAGGAGCAGGCTCGCATGGTTATGCATTACGGCGCTGCGGCTGTCGTGATGGCGTTCGATGAAGATGGCCAGGCGGATACCGAAGACCGTAAATTCGAGATTTGCGAGCGCGCTTATAATATTCTCACAAAAGAAGTCGGCTTTGCTGCCGAAGACATTATTTTTGATCCAAATGTGTTTGCAGTGGCAACCGGTATTGAAGAGCACAATAATTACGGCGTTGATTTCATCAATGCGACAAGACGTATACGCGAAAACTTGCCCCATGCGCATGTTTCTGGCGGCATCTCGAACCTCTCGTTTTCCTTTCGCGGCAATAATGCGGTGCGTGAGGCCATGCACTCGGTGTTTCTCTATCATGCCATTAAAGCGGGCCTCGATATGGGCATTGTTAATGCCGGTCAGCTGACCATTTACGATGATATCAAACCAGAAATGCGCGAATTGATCGAGGACGTGATCCTCAATCGACGCAATGATGCGACTGACCGTTTGCTGGATGCTGCCGATAGCTTTAAAGGACTCTCAACTGCCAGGAAGAAAAAAGACCTGACTTGGCGCACGAAAGATGTGACATCGCGGCTTACCCATGGGCTGGTCAATGGAATTGGCGACTATGTGGAAGAGGATGTGGAGGAGGCACGTCAGAGCGCCAAGGCAACCATCGAGGTCATTGAAGGTCCGTTGATGGATGGCATGAATGTGGTGGGCGATCTGTTTGGAGATGGCAAGATGTTCTTGCCACAAGTTGTGAAATCTGCCCGTGTGATGAAAAAAGCTGTGGCCTATCTGATGCCGTTTATCGAAGCGGAAAAAGAGCGGAGCGGTGAAACTGGCGGCAGTCAGTCAGTTGGCAAGATCCTGATGGCCACCGTCAAGGGCGACGTGCATGATATTGGTAAGAATATTGTTGGTGTCGTGCTGCAATGTAATAATTTTAAGATCATTGATCTTGGTGTCATGGTAGCGGGGCAGACCATTCTGGATGAAGCACGCAAGCATAAGGTAGACATTATCGGCCTGTCTGGTTTGATTACGCCCTCCCTTGATGAAATGGTTTCACTGGCCAGTGAGATGGAACGCCAGGACTTTGATCTGCCCTTGATGATTGGCGGCGCGACCACCTCAAAAATCCATACCGCAGTCAAGGTCAATCCGATCTATAAACGCTCGCAGGTCGTGCATGTCATTGATGCGTCACGAGCGGTGGGTGTCGCTTCAAAGCTGCTGGATGACAAAGGCTGCGACGCCTATATGGCGGAGATTCGCGCTGACTATGAATTGATGGCGAAAAACTATGCCAGCAAGACCAAGCCACGTTCGCTAATTGAGGTGGCGCGCGCCAACAGGTTTGTTCCTGATTTCGAGGCGAACAAGCCGGTGAAGCCTGCTTTTCTGGGGATCAAAAGCTTTGATGATTATGACCTCAAGGGGTTGGTTGAAACCATCGACTGGACGCCGTTCTTTGCCACCTGGGAAATGCGGGGGCGTTATCCAGATATTCTGCACGATGACGTCAGGGGCGAGGCCGCGCGCGAGCTGTTTGGCGACGCGCAGAAACTGCTCAAGCGACTTGTTGAAGAAAAATCGCTCAAAGCTCAAGCTGTTATCGGTCTATGGCCTGCCAATAGTGTTGGCGATGATATTGAAGTTTATGAGGATGAGAGCCGCAATAAGGTGATCGCCACTTTGCATAGTTTGCGACAGCAAATGGAGCGCAAGCAGGGGGATAAGCCCAATATTGCGCTAGCGGATTTTATAGCTCCCAAAGACAGTGGCATAGCTGACTATATTGGCGGCTTTGCAGTGACCACGGGGATCGGCGAAGAGGATCTGGCCAATCGTTATGGGCGGGCCAATGATGATTATAACAAGATCATGGTCAAAGCGCTGGCAGATCGGCTGGCGGAAAGTTTTGCCGAACATATGCATATGCGGGTGCGCCGTGAATTCTGGAGCTACGCGCCAGATGAAAGCTTGAGTAATATCGAGCTGATCAGCGAAGCCTATAGCGGCATTCGCCCTGCACCCGGCTATCCAGCGCAACCAGATCACACGGAAAAACAAACCCTGTTCGATCTGCTCGATGCTGAAAACAATGCAGGTATCAAGCTTACCGAAAGTTTCGCCATGTGGCCCGGAGCTGCGGTTTCGGGGCTGTATTTTGGCCATCCGCAAAGCCGCTATTTCGGCCTTGGTAAAATCGCCAGGGATCAGGTCAAGGACTATGCCAAGCGCAAGGGCTGGACTTTAGAAAAAACCGAGAAATGGTTGGCTCCAGTGTTGGCTTACACTCCATCCTAACAGCTTAATCTTGTTTTTTACCACCCCCGTTTCAGAGTTGGAACGGGGAGAGAAATAGCTACCGACAATAACTGCTATGTTTGCGCGGAGCCCTATCCAGATGGAAATGGTCTTTGTGGGCAGCGTTGGCGTCGGGGCCAAGCACGGTACCGAAATGCTCACATGCGGATTTGTGTACGGCATGGAGGAACGCGCTTTTTTGTGAGGGTTCGCCTTCAGCACTTGTCCAGTCGTTAAGGACCGATATTTTTTCTCCTCCCTGCAATTCGAAATGCGCGATATCCAGCGCATTGGCGTAGGCGTGCTCGCTGATGCGGGTATTGGTGTCTCCATAGCGATTGCGGCACACATAGGACGAAACATTGCGGATCTGCTGAATCTTTTTACCAAAATGCTTGAGAGCCAGTGGTTGCACCGATTGCGAGAACCAGCGAGCCAGATTGGCGGCCATCGGGCACGATGTGGTGGCGGCAGGGCGGATGGTTGCTGATCCAACAACGGGTAATAGAATGGGGGCAGGATTACCACAAAGGCCTTTTTTAATCGGAGGCATTGGCTTGATTTCGATGCCGAGCGTCGCGCATTGTGTGGTGGCGCTTGCAATGACGCCAGCCGACCAGTCTTCTTGAGCCATTTGCGAGGGGTGGCGGCGCGGCTTGCGTACGGGCAATGGGGGTACGGATGGCAGCGAGATGGCCAGGCGATCTTGTTTTGATAGATCTGTGGTTACCTGGGGTTTTGTGGGAACTTCGCGGGTGAGGACAGGGGCTGCCCGAGGGGTGGCGTATTCTGCGCGAGAACTGTCAGGCTCTTTGCGTAAGCGTTGTGGCTGTTTATTTCCTGGACGGTTCCATCTGGTTGGGGTGATGCCAGCACGCGGTGTTTTGGTGGCTTTATTGAGATCATTCGTGCGGGCTTCATCGATCGGCAATGGTGTCCGACGCATTTTGGCAAATTTCGTCCGCATGACTTGCTCGGCTTTAGGTGCATGCTTTTGACCCTGTGGTTCCTGAAGGGTGAGGGCGTCGAGGAATTTTCCCGTTTCGGCAAAGCGTGGATTGCGCATTGGCAGGGGAGGCGGCCAGCTTGGTAGAGTGTCCTCGCGTAAGGGCAAGAGTTCTTCATCGCTGTTCTCTTGCTGGCGATCTTTTTTGTGCCGTCTTTGCTTCTGGAATTTTCGTTGCAGGGATTGCAGTCCGGGAATTGAAAATTGCGGGCCGGCCAATGCTGATGTGGGTGATGCTACAAAAAGAGCAGAGAACAACGTGAGGGCCAGGACCGGAAAACAATAGCGTACAAAGCCTGTTCGAAAACTGTATTGTTTTGCTATGAGATGTTGGTCTATGCAGTTCATTCGTGACCTTGTATAGCTTTAGCATCCTGATTCCGTGCAATGAAGACAAAAATTGAGGTCATAAATGGGCGATAAGCATCTCATTGTCAAAAAGAACAATCGAGCCGGTTTGCTCACACTCAATCGTTCTGGTGCCCTCAATGCCATTTCTTATGAGATGTTTGGCCAATTGAGTGAGGCGCTTGAAGACTGGCAAGATGATCCACAAATCTATGGAGTGGTGCTTGATAGCGCGGGAGGCAAAGCTTTTTGTGCCGGCGGAGATATTCGCGAAGTGCACAAACGCGGCCAAGAGGACCCCAAGCTGGCGGCCGCATTTTTGCGCCGCGAATATGAATATAACTGGCAGCTTGATAGATTTACCAAACCCCATATCTCATTGATGAACGGATTGGTGCTTGGCGGCGGTGTTGGCATCAGCCTGTATGGAACCCATCGAGTGGCGGGCCAGAACTTCTCGCTTGCCATGCCAGAAACCGCTATAGGCTTTATACCAGATATTGGGGCCAGTTGGTTTTTAGGCCATTTGCCTTATTCAACAGGGCTCTATCTGGCGCTAACCGGGCTCTCGATCAACCGCGCTGACGCTTATAAACTTGGTCTTGTAACCCATTGTATTGATGAGAAGCATTTTTCTGAGATCAAGTGTGCAATCAGCGAGGGACTGCCCGTGGACACCCTTCTTGATGATCTTCACATGGCTCCAGGCAAGGGGAATTTTCCAAAGCTAGCGAGCTGGATAGAGGCGGTATTTTCAGCGTCAACTGTTGATGAAATCTTTGAGCGGGCCAAAGCGCTTGGTGACAAGAACGATGGCTGGTCGCTAAGCGTGCTGGACCAGTTGCGTGAAAAATCCCCTACATCCCTTCATTTGGCGTTCAAGCTTTGGAAAAAGGGCCGGAAAATGAACCTGCAGGCTGCTTTGCAAATGGAATATGGGGTAGTTTGCAATCTGCTCCGGCAAGAGGACTTTTATGAGGGTATTCGCGCCATGGTACTCGACAAGGATAAATCCGCGCAATGGCAGCCAGATTCGATCTCTGACGTCTCAATAACCAGGTTGGAAGCTCTTTTTGAGAACAATTGGGGAGAGCTGCATCTGCCAAAAGGTAAGCATGTGGGGGATTAATCTCTCATTAACCAATAAGATTAAACACCGGTTAGATTTTATTCACTATATTATCGGGAGTGTTTTTGTTTGCGTTGTTAGGGGTGCTGTTTCCATGACTATGGTTCTTGATCGGGTCTTGCCGGGTGATGAGGAGCTTGCACAAGGTGAGTACAAATCAGTGTATTTGCAAATGCTGAGGCATATCGAGCGTTTGCACCGTTTGTTGCTAGACGTTATTCGCGACGAATTCGAACGCGGCGGCAAATGGGACATCAATGCCGTTCAGGCTTTGCTGATTTATAATATCGGCGACAACAAATTGACGGCCGGGGAATTGCGCGGACGCGGTTTTTATCTTGGCTCCAATGTCTCCTATAATCTCAAAAAACTTATTGCCGGGGGCTATATTGAGCAAAATCGCTCAACGCGCGATCGTCGTTCCATCTATATTCGTTTGACTGATATGGGCAAAGGCGTTTGTGAGAGCATCGATGAGCTGTATGATCGCCAGCTACAAGCCGTGGAAACAATTGGCGGCCTCGCGCTGGAAGATTTGTTGAGCATGAACCAGATGATGATGCGCCTGGAGCGCTTCTGGCATGATCAGATTAGGTTCAGGCTCTAGGAATTGCTCGTTTTCCTCAACTTCAAATGCCCGTTTATAAATACCGCATGCTCACTCATGTGAAAAAGCCCCGGAATATCCGAGGCTTTTTGTGATAGATATACAACTATCCAATCATCTGGATACAGGTGCATGACGCCCCACCCTTAATTTGCCCCAATTGACAAACAATATTGTGAAGCGATATGCCTGAAAACTTGCGCATTTATGCGCATTTCGGCATTGTGGATGAAAATTGGTCACATTGATGTGAAAGCCTTTTCTTGTATATTGATATATAAAGGGTCGGCGGGCACATTGGGAAATGTGTTATGGTGTGTCAGTTTGTTAACACAGCAAAAGTAGAGTTTGTAACAATTGACCTGTCCGGCCATTGGGGGTTGGATGATATATATAATAATAGACGGAGATCTTCGGGTAATGTCATTACGCAATATCATGGCTGTAGTTACAACAGGAATAACCCTTGTGGCATTTACTGGTATGGCCAATGCTGATGATGACACTTCTTGGATGAATTTTGGCAGTGAATATGGCAATGCCGAAGATTGGAGCCAGCCTTATGATCGCAGCTTCGCTCGCAAATATGAATCACAGCCAGCGCGCGGATATCCAACCGTGCAGCAGGAAAATATTGCGCCGCTGAAATCGGCGATCAAGCGCTATGCCACCATTGTTTCAAAAGGTGGTTGGGGCACGCTTCCCAAAAAGATCAAGCTTAAGGTCGGCAATAGCGGTAAGTTCGTCAAAACCTTGCGAGCTCGTTTGCGGATCACTGGTGATCTAAGAGTATCAGCCGGATTTATAAAAACATTCGATTACTATGTCGAAAAAGCTGTCAAGAGGTTTCAGAAACGTCATGGGCTTACGCCGACGGGATATGTCGACAAGACCACGGTCATGGCCCTCAATGTGCCAGCCAGTTCGCGCTTGCGGCAATTGCGCGTTAATCTGACACGGGTACAATCGCTGGCACGTAAGAACTCCAAAAAATATGTTTTCGTAAATATTCCAGCAGCGCAAATCGAAGCCGTTGAAAATGGCCAGGTTGTTTCGAGACATTCTGGTGTGGTTGGTAAACTTGACCGCCAGACGCCCATATTGAGCAGCTCGGTTGCAAGGGTCAGTTTCAATCCCTATTGGACGGTGCCACCAACGGTATTACGCAAGGACCTTATTCCCAAAGCGCGCCAATATGCCAAGCGCGGCCGTGATATCCTTAAAATTTACCATATGACAGCGTTCACCAAGGGTGGCAATAAGCTCGACCCAGCCAGCATTAACTGGCAATCTGATGAGGTATATAATTATGTTTATCGCCAGGATCCTTGGGAAGATAACTCAATGGGCTTTGTGAAGATCCATTTCCCTAATCGACATGCGGTTTTCCTTCACGATACGCCCTCAAAGAGCCTTTTTGGCCGAAATTTTCGTGCTGATAGCTCTGGATGTGTGCGGGTACAAAATGTGTCACAGCTCGTTGCCTGGATTTTGAAAGAAGATGGCTGGGATAGTGATCGCGTAGCTGAAATCAAGCGCACCAAAGAAACACTTACCGTACGCAACAAGGCTCGTATTCCCTTGATGCTGGCTTATGTCACAGCCTGGGCGACGCCAGATGGGGTGGTGCAGTTCCGCCGTGACCTTTATGGCCGTGACAATGTGGATGTGACCGCCTCTGCCTACTAGGGTATTTGTCAGCTACCCTGTAGGCAACTTCGTAAATTCGGGAATTTAGATTCATATGATATTTGTCAATGCCGCCCCCTATTGGAGGTGGCATTGTTCGTTTATCAACTGCGTTCGCGAACGAGTGATAATGCCACATTTCGCTGTATTGCAATTTTTGCGATTTGCTATACTATTTGGGCTTAATGGTCATCAACCGGCCCAATTCCGTCGCTAGAACGGATGCAGAATGAAAACGGCGTAAATTCAGTAAGGAAGACTTCATGGACTATGATGGGATGTTTGATGAGGCCATTGATGCCTTGAAGACTGAGGGACGGTATCGCGAGTTTGCGAATATCAGACGCAAATGCGGAGAATTCCCGGTTGCCAGACATTACCCTTCCGATGGTCGTCCCAAATGCAGCGTCAAAGTTTGGTGCAGCAATGATTATCTTGGCATGGGACAAAATGATATAGTTCTAAATGCCATGCATGAAGCCATTGATCGCGTCGGTGCCGGATCCGGTGGCACACGCAATATAGCCGGCACAACTCATTATCATGTGATGCTCGAAAAAGAGCTAGCAGATCTCCATCAAAAAGAATCTGCTCTTTTGTTTACTTCGGGTTATGTGGCAAATGATGCCTCCCTTAGCACTCTTGTTAAGTTGCTGCCTGGATTGGTGATCCTGTCTGATGCGAAAAACCATGCCTCGATGATTGAGGGTATTCGTCATGGTGGCGGTGAAAAAAGAATCTGGCGCCATAATGATTTGGCCCATCTCGAAGAATTTTTGCGCGAAATTCCAATTGATGCTCCCAAATTGATCGCATTTGAGAGTGTCTATTCTATGGATGGTGATATCGCCCCCATTAAGGAAATCTGTGATCTCGCGGACAAGTATAATGCCTTGACCTATATTGACGAAGTGCATGCTGTTGGCATGTATGGCGCGCGCGGCGGCGGCGTTGCAGAACGCGAAGGCCTTATGGACCGCATCGATATCATTGAAGGTACGTTGGCCAAGGCTTTTGGCCTGATGGGAGGTTATATAGCAGCAAATGCCAATATTTGTGATGCCATTCGTTCCTATGCTTCTGGCTTCATCTTCACAACGTCAGTTGCCCCGACCATTGTTGCAGGTGCTTTGGCAAGCGTTCATCATCTCAAAAATTCAAACATAGAACGTGAGATCCAACAAGAGCGCGCTAAAACGCTCAAAAAGCGCCTGGGTGATCTCGGTCTGCCAGTTCTCGAAAACCCCAGCCATATTGTTCCTGTCATGGTTGCTGACCCCGTCAAGTGCAAGGCACTGACGGATCAATTGCTAGTGCGCTACCGTATTTATGTGCAACCTATCAACTATCCAACTGTTGATGTTGGCAAAGAGCGGATTAGATTGACGCCCGGTCCAACTCATTCAGATGCTGATATGGATTATCTGGTGGATGCACTCTCCCTGCTATGGAGCGAGATGGGACTTCGTCGTGCCGCCTGACGACGGCAAACCGGCCAGAGGAGCGCCCGGTAATGGCGGGAACTGGGGTGCCGGAGATCTTGGTGAAGTCTATTTTGAATTTCGTCCCGTCGGTAATTATATGCGCGTCAATGCCATTCATGCAGCCACCGGCTTTGAAACATTTGTGCTTGGCCCATTAACTGCCAACCGTAGCGATTTGCAAATGCTGGCCTTGCGTAAACTAAAGACGTCTCTGGCATCCAGAACTTAGTTCCTTTTTCTTGGACCTGCTTCCCAATTAGTAAAACGCGTGGTTTTCCTACATTATGTCCATGCAGGAGGATTTTTCGTGACCACATTGAAAATTTACGAGCAAGACGCGCGTTATGTTTTTGGCTTTCGGCCATTCGCCTTAAAGATTTTGATGATCTGGTCAAAAAAACGTAGCCGCTTTGCCTCAAAAACGAGCATAAACGTTTGTCTCGCCCCAACCGTAAACGCGCCATTCCCACGGGCCGCAAGTATGAACTTGATTTCTCTGCAATTACGGTAATGGTAATCGTCATGGACGCTTCCCGTTATTGGATGAGTTATTGTCAACGCATCCAGTATGGCTCATTTCGAAGCCGAATGGGGCGTCCAAACATTACTGTAGTTTTCACCGTAATTGGCTCAATTGGAACCCTTGATGAACCAGGCCACTGTCCGTAACAATCAGGCCATCAGGAAAAAATCAGCCATCCGGATATAAGGGGGCGAAACACGGGATTTATAGAGGTTCCCCCATGACTTTTCGCGCTTCAGGACTTATACTGTCATTATGACTATATGGGGAAAATTAACGGGAGCAGCGGCCGGACTTGTTATCGGTGGGCCACTTGGTGCACTGTTTGGCGGAGTGGCAGGGCATATTGCTGATCGTGTGATCGCCCCACCGGCAGATAAAGTGCTTCGCAATCAGCTGGCTTTTACAGCGGGCGTTGTCGCTCTTGGCGCCAAGATGGCAAAAGCCGACGGCCATGTCAGCAAAGATGAGATCATCGCGTTTCAAGAAGTCTTCAAGGTTGAGGAAGTCGACAAAAAAAACGTCGCACTATTGTTCAACCTCGCCAAGCAGGATGTGGCAGGATATGATGCGTACGCCAATCAGCTAGCCCAAACCTTCCGAGAAGACCCAGAGCTCCTGCAAGATGTGCTTGAAGGTCTTTTTCATATTGCTGTGGCAGATCAGGTGTTACGTCCTTCTGAAGAGCAGTTTTTGTATGATGTAGCGCAGCGATTTGGCATCGATAAAAACCAGTTCAGAAATATTAAATCGCGTCATGTGATATCCAATGATCAGGATCCTTACAATATTCTCGAAATATCACATGACGTGAGCGATGAGAAATTAAAGCGACATTACCGCGCGCTGGTGATGGAGCATCATCCAGATCGTTTGGTGGCGCGCGGCGTTCCTGTAGAATTTGTCGATATTGCGAATAAACGACTGGCAGTCATTAATGCGGCCTATGAGGATATAAAGCGCGAGAGGGGGCTGTAGCCCCGCTTGCGAATTGCTTCATAAAAAAGGTACCGCCACAATGTGACGGTACCTAATAAATTCGATAATTGCCATTTGCGACTATGCGGTACCCTGGAGACCAGAGGCTAAATTGCGATTGATGGAAATCAACTCGTCAAGTTTGGCAGCTTCGGGCGCAGCTTCAATATCCATCGTATGCTTGAAAACGAAAGTCCCGAGGCTACCAACATTGTTGCGAATGTCAAGAGGTAGAGGATTTTCAGTGTCAGCAACGGCGGATGTCAGCAATACCCAAAGCTGGCGATTGAAATAAAGGGCGTTGGCGACATCGCCCATATCTTCTGCCCATTGTTCCTTGGCGGCCTGCAGCTGGTTTGCAGATTTCATCAATGCTGAGGCTTCGGCTTGGCGAGGGGACATACCAGTGATGGCTGTCTGTCCGTATGCCTGGGATACTGCATCTTGCATTCTTTAGCTCCTTGGTAGATTGTTCATGTGAGCAAAACTATTTATTGTTTATAAACCTTACGCATTAACAACGCGTTAAATGTTGTCACGAACTGATGCGATTCTAGAGCGGTTTGCGTTCACTCAGAATCATCTCAGCTGGCGGTTTTGCTCCGTTTTCGGCGCAAAGAAACTTGAAAATATCCAGATATATCCTGCATTTCTTCACTTGAAACCGAACCAAAACAGCTCAGCTGATTCTGATCCCGAGTGAACGCAAACCGCTCTAGCAGCAAAAATAGAAAAAGGCAGGCTAGTATAAGCCCGCCTTTTCCAGTAATTATTTATGACCGAGAATCCTAACGAAGGAAGGAAAGGACGGCCTGGTCGGCTCTTGAAGCCATACCCATGGTTGTAGTCGCCAGCTGCTGTGATGTCTGAAGAGCCAGCATATTGGCACCCTCTTTATTGACATCAGCAAGGGTCAGATCTGAAGCACCCTGTTCCAATGTATCAACCATCATACTTGTGAAATCCTGACGGGTTTCGACGGTTGACAGTTTTGAGCCAAAATTAGAAGCCTGTTGACGCAAGGTTGTCAGGCTATCTTTGATCTGATCAAGACTTGTGTTAATATCGGCATCAGATTGAAATTGATTAGCTGCTTCGTCCAATCCAAGTCCGGCCGCATCGAGATCAACACCCTGGATAGTGATCGAATTTTCATTCGATCCAGTTTTTTCGTTGAACGTAACCGTTAGATCGTCACCTTGTAGCAAGTTAACACCGTTGAAGTCGGCGTCTTGTGCCAAGTCGGTAATCTGACCGAGGATATCATTGAACTGCTCAGCGAGCTTTTCGCGGGTTTCGTTGGTTTCTGCTGCAGGTGGTGCGAACGTTTGAGCTCCATCTGCATCGATTGCGGTTGCTGCCGTACCATTTACTGTTGCAGTTGCGCCAAACAAAGATTGCAAGTCAGTACCAGCGGCTCCACCAGATCCATCAGTAAGAGTAAGATCTATAGTAGCACCGTCATCGGCGGCTAAAGACAATACACCATCAGACGTTACTGAAGCGGAGGCCTTTCCGTCGAGGCCGGAATTGATATGATCAACAAGGTCGCCAGCGGTTGTCGTAGCAGTAATTGTGAGTGTTGTTTCAGTGGCGATACCATCTTTCGTGGTAGCGATAGTCACATCGTCGCCAGCCACAAAGCTCAAGTCACCAACGAGCAGCATTTCTTCTGCCGCAGTTTTTGACGTTGCACCCCCTATGCCGGTTTCACCAACGATCGTCGCATCACTTTCACCACTTGCGTCCTGGAGAGCCTGACGAGCGGTACCCTGTGCACTTTCAACAAGATTTGTAATACCCGTAAGCGCGTTATCAGCGGCTTTAATGGTATTAACGCCAGTCTTCATACTATCGAGAAGAGAGCCTAGGTCACCAGCACGATTACTCATGGCGGATGCGGTAAAGAAGTTTGCTGGATTATCGAGCGCACTATTCACACGTTTACCTGTTGAAAGTCGCTCGGAAGTTTGTTCCATCAATCTGGCTGTGCCTTGCAGAGCCATGAGGTTTGAACGGACACCGTTCGAAATTGAGATATCACCCATTACATATACACCTTTTATCTATGGTGGTTTCACACTACTCCCTTTGAGCAGTTTCTTTAATATTAGATTGCCAATCCTAAGAAAAAGTAAACGCGAGCAGGTAGAGTGCGTGTGTGATTGCTAAATACAACCTCACAGAACGGGAGTATAATCCTAAGGCATTAAAATCACGTGTGAAACTGCGATTTTATTGTTTTTGGAATTAACGAGTGTATAACGCTCGTTAAAAAAGGTGATTGGGGGTTTCCTGCGTTTAACACGGGAAACCCCCAACTAACGGGGACTACGATAGACATGAGAGAATGGTACACTACAGAAATTTATACTGACAGATCGGCTGATTTTGTGTTTGGATCCACAACGCTAGAATAGAGGTGATCAAATACAAATTATCTTTGTGATAAGGTCAGTAATAAAAGCAAACAAATCGACGATGCAAACGAGACTATAAAGAACGATTGACCGAAACAGCTGATGGCCTTGCTGGAGTGGCGGTTGCCATCGCAGCAGTCCGACCATATGTTTCGGGGCCATGTTTGGTGCTGCCTGCAGCATTTGATATGGTACGTAGCAAGTTTTCCGATATCGCTTTGACCGCACCTAGGGCGTCATGATTGATCCGCAGCGAACGCTGGAAGAGGGCGTGCTGATCTTTCAAAATTCCAATCTGCTCGGGGACTACTTGACTGATATAGGATGTATTGGCATTGAGTGTCGTCATATCTCGCATCATGGTTGTGCTCAAAGAGGTCTTTCGTGCGATGAGTGAGTTGAGCTCCTGAGTGTCGCCTTTACGCAGCTGTTCTGTTTCGCGCTCAAGAACCGAAATGAGTTCGGCCGTGGTCTGAAGCACGCGGGTGCACAAAGCTTCAGCCTGTTGCGGATGCTCCAGGATTGTTGGGGCATTAGCCATCTGGTCTTGATTTATCAGTTGTTCTATCATCATACTTTACCTTCCTGAATTGCCAGGATCTCTCGATATACCTCGTCTGCAATGCCGATACCGCCCGTTTTGGCCATATCCTTTGCATACTCACCAAGCAATACTGATCTAAACTGTTGTTCTGCGTGTCCGCCACCAAACGGGGCGCTCGTTTCGACACCGGCAAACATGCTTTCCATCATTGTGGTCAAGAAGGTCTGCTCAAATTCTTCTGCTGCTTTGCGCGCAGCTTGATTATCTTTTGACAATCCCGACAGATTGCCCGGCTTCAGTGCTGGTGCGCCTGACATCAAGGAAGAGGGTGGTGTATCAATTGGCATGGATTATAGAACCTCTATTTCAGCTTGCAGGGCGCCAGCGGCTTTGATCGCCTGTAATATGGAGATCATGTCTCGTGGACCGATACCTAGGGCATTGAGGCCATTCACCAGTTCGCGTAAATTGATACCAGAGCGAATAATACCTAGCCTGCGGTCACCTTCGTTCTCAACTGCGACGTTGGTGCGAGGCACAACCTTTGTCACGCCATCGCTAAACTGTTCAGGTTGTGAAACGAGTGGTTTCTCTGAGATAGTGACGGTCAGGTTTCCCTGCGCCACAGCAACTGTAGAGACTTTAACACCGCGTCCCATGACAATGATGCCAGTGCGCTCATCGATAACCACACGTGCTTTTTGATCTGGTTCCACGAAAATCTGTTCGATCTCGGTCAGCAGTGAAATCAGGTTCACGGAATCTTTTGGGTTTAGATGTAGACGCACTGTTGATGGGTCAATGGCTTTTGCCATACGGCCACCGGTAAAAGCATTGATAGCCATGGCTATGCGGCGAGACGTTGTGAGATCAGGGTTGCGCAAAGCGAGGCGAAGACTGTTTTGCTTGCCAAGTGTGTGCTTGATTTCGCGCTCAATTATTGCGCCATTAGATATCCGCCCCACAGTTGGCACACCGCGTGTTATCGAGGCGGCTTTACCTTCTGCCTTAAATCCCGCAATCGCCACTGAGCCCTGGCCAACTGCATAGACCTCGCCATTGGCGCCTTTTAGCGGCGTGACCAGCAATGTTCCGCCCTGCAGACTTTTAGCATCTCCTAGCGCACTGACGGTAATATCAATACGTGTACCCTGAGTTGAGAACGGAGGAAGATTGGCCGTCACCATAACCGCAGCAACATTCTTGGTCCGCAGGTTGGTGTCACGCGTATTAACACCAAGACGCTCAAGCATGGAGACAAGGCTTTGGCGAGTAAAGGGAGAATTATTCAGTGTATCGCCAGTGCCGTTCAGGCCAACAACCAGACCATAACCAACCAATTGGTTTTCGCGGATACCCTCAATATCTACGAGATCCTTGATCCTTGAAGCCGCATTGGCGACGGGAGCATAGATAACCATCAGCACAGCTGTGGAAAATGTGACGATGCCAAAAAACAGGACCATCTTGGCAATCAATGACTTGATCGAAAACGTTTTGATTCTCACGAAGCAACACTCCAACGGGGAAACTAGTTATGTTTGTTAGCGTTCTTGATTACAAGGAACGTGCCAGTTCGAGCGCATAAATAAGCCATTGATTTTAAAGCATTTAAATGGATGTAAAATTTTTTGAATGGATATACCAGGTTACGAATGCCTGTTGATCGGCAAATATTACCCGCTTTTTACCTGCTGTTAATGTGATCCGGCAATTCTGACCGGGATAAAGCTGTCAATCATGCAACATTAGGGGGGGCGATGAGGATCACGCAAAACAGGCCGGTCAGCGGACCTCGCAAGCCGTCAAAAAGTACGCCTTCATCCAGTGCAGAGGGGGGGTTTAGCTTGGGCTCACAAACTTCCGCATCACAGACAGCTCCCTCAACCCAAGTATCTACATCGTCGCCCATCGGAGGTATCTCGGCATTGCTGGCGGTACAAGGGGATGATCATGAGCGACAAAGGAGCGCCGCTGTAAGCTGCGGCCATGATACACTGGATATACTTGATTCTCTTAAAATAGATGTTTTGTCCGGACAGGTTTCGCGGCAAAAACTTGTTCATCTGGCAGCACTTGTGAAAAAACCGCGAGACAATTTTGGAGATCCTACCTTGATGAATGTTCTGGATCATATCGAACTTCGTGCTCGCGTCGAACTGGCCAAAATGGAACAAAACAGGCGCTAGTTAGCGCCTGAGGGATTGTTTGACAGGTTAACTTTGCGAACGGTGATTGTTTGACCTAGTCATGGCCCTCATATTATCCCAATCCCTACACAATATTGCCCAGTTTATTGTTCCTTCTGCTCTAGAAGGACATGAAGCGACACAATTTGCCAAGTTGGTTATTGCCAATTTCACGAAGGGCAATTAAAACGCTGAGGATGGAAGACTCCTAATTGAGCCATGTTGGGCGGTATCGGACGCCGAAGGTGATGAGTTGTATTTGTTGAGCGTAATTACAAGGTCTTGAGGTGATGGGTAACACCATGATGCCAAGGAGAATGATCATGCTAAAGAAAATCGAAACAAAGAAAATCGAAACAAAGAAAACCAAGAGCGAAGCAATAAATCTGGATGGCTATGCTCCGTCCGAGCGCGAAAAATTCATGAACGCCCGCCAATTGGCGTATTTCGCGAAGAAGTTGCAGGAATGGAGAGACGATATTCTCAAGGCTAATCGCGATACCTTGCAATATTTGCACGAAGACAGCTCACAATATTCCGACGACGCTGACAGAGCATCCGCTGAAACGGATAAGACACTAGAGCTTCGTGCTCGTGACCGGCAGCGCAAGCTTATCTGTAAAATCGACGAGGCCATCGAGCGTATCGAGAATGGAAGCTACGGGTATTGTATGGAGACTGGTGAACCCATTGGCCTCAAGCGTCTGGATGCGAGACCAATCGCTGTGTTGAGTATTGAGGCGCAAGAGCGCCACGAACGTAAAGAACGCATTTTCCGTAACTAGGAATACTGCATGCCGGATTAGAATGAACTGTAGTAGCTCAGACTTGATCTGACAGTTCAGGCCAGTTGATTATTACCTAGTCTGACACGGCACCATTCAATCTTAAGACAACGATAAAGATGCACTCAATACAAAAAAGTCAGTTATTTGGGGTAGAGCGGACATATGTATAAAAATGTCTGATTAGGCCGAAAATGACCCTGAACGGAAGTAGCAGTGTACAGATAATTTAACCTATGAATTTTGAGTGGATAGTACAACAATCAACATTTCTCCTGCTTGAAAATTGAAGGATTTGGCGGAGA
>JAAETJ010000369.1 GCA_024228495.1 bacterium
AGCAGAAATTATCCTCGCTCACCTGATCTATGTGAAGGGTGTAGGCTGGGTCAACGCGGAAGACCTGTCCGTTGGCGACCGCCTCCGCCGGGCCGATGGCGGCTTCGCCACAGTGCTGGTTATCGAGCGGGCGGTTCTCGGTGTGCCGGAGATGGTATGTATCGAAACAAAATGAGGGCGTTGATTGAATACCAACGCCCTCGGTATGTTTTGAGGTTGTGCTTATTATCTGTTAGGGGACGATTATTTAGTTTCGTTTGTCTGGTCAGCGGGTAACTCGGCGAGCAGGGCTTCAAACTCGGTCAGAGTGGTGACCTCGAAGGCGGCATCGCTTAGACGGGTGATGGCGGTGAGGTCAAGGGGGGCAAAGGCGGGGTCAAAGTGGTTCAATTCTACTCCAAAGCGCATCGCCAAAAAACGTCGCAAGACGGTCAGGGCCGCTTCTCGGCCTTGTTCTCGGCCTTCCTCTCGGCCCTCCTCTCGGCCTTCCTCTCGGCCCTCCTCTCGGCCCTCCTCTCGGCCTCTTTCTAACCATTGTTCAACCAGTGTTGGCATCAGTTGTTCTCCTTCACTAAATAGTTCTAGCACCACTTGCTTGAGTTGTTCTTCACTAACCTTATCGGTCGCTCCGGCAATGTATCGCAACGTGGTTTGTAGATATTCCAGGCCGGTTTGTTGTTGCCCTAATGTTCGCAACAAGCCCAATATATCATCCAACCGCTCAGACATATCGTCGTACCAAATATATTTTAGCAGTCGCAAGCCCACTTGTAAAATGACCTGTCCTTTGATTTGCTCATCGCTGTATTGGCTCAAATCACACAGCCAATATTGATACGCCGGCACATACGGCTTCATCTCCGTTGGCACATCAAATAAAGCTGTAAACTCCAACCCTACTCGCCACTTTTTCTGACCGTGATAAATAACCAGCGGCACTATCGGCAACAAAGAACGCTGTTGTTTTAGCGACTGCTCCCAAATTCTGACCATATAGCGCAGCAGTTGCAAGGCAATCAAGGGGTCAGGATAGCTTTTGTGTTCAAAAAGTAGATAAATGCAGGCTTCTTGTCCACTATGCAAATTCACTTGATAGAGCAAATCAGAGAAATGTTCCTGCAACTCAGCATCAACAAAACTATCTTTGCTGATACTTTGGTTTTCCCTAACCGGAAGGCGAAAAAGGGGTGACAAGGAGGGTGTTATGTGAGAGAATAAACGTATGAAAACAACTCAACCAAACACACCCACCCAAGTAGAGGGCCGCATTCTTTC
>JAAETJ010000370.1 GCA_024228495.1 bacterium
AAATCCTTCCATTTTGTTTCAACGACAAGGTTGTCTAGGTCGTGTTTAGCCCCGCCAAAAACGTTGTCTAGCTTCAAAGCCGCTCTCATGACATCTTCCCAGCCATTGCCTATGCCTATACTGTCAGCTTTGATCATAGACAACAGGGGGACATCGTTTTGCTGTTGCCCGTCTGAACTTTGAACCTGACTCGTCATATAAATATAAGACGGGGGGATTCGGCATAGAGCAAGCATCTGGTGTACCCAAAAGTTGGACGTATCTCGCAAGTCGCCCAAACTTGTCGGCTCTATTTTAACAAAGTCGCCCGTGTCACTATTCGGAAATTCCAAAACCTCGCCGGGGCTAATGGTAACGGGGTTGGATACATCATTGTCCTCATCACCCCCATCTGTTAGCGAATCGCCAAACAGGGCATAGATAGGGAATGCCGCCGCGTCAGCCGCTGCGATTAAATCAATGTCAGCTTTGTTCTTTGCCGCTTGCGCACCTCGCGCTCGTTCAATCGCACTAATGCCTTGCTTGTATCCATTAGGGCGGTTGTTAAACGCGATGACAGGCACACCAATAGGACTGCCATCTGAATCCGTCCAGTCAATGCCAACGTATTCGCTCGTTTCCTCGTCAAAAATTACCTCGTCCCCATCTTCGATAAACGGCTCCCAAAACGCTTCGTTACTCCCGCCTATACCTCGGCGATTAACCCACTTTTGGATAAGGTGCGGATAGTAGATGTTACGACGATAGGCAACCTCTCCTCTTTCGTCTCGAGTCGTCCAGCGTTTGGTTGCAGCTAGGATTCGTTTTGGATTCTCTGGATCATAATGAACCCGCATTCCGTCGTAAGTAGAATCAAAGGCTAGTTCGTGCGTAAATTCAGGACGGCCTTTTTCGTTATCCCATGTGACCAAGATGTGGGTATAACCATCTCGCCTACAGGCGGTATGCACATCCAGTTGCATGGCATCCATGCGGTTTTGTTCCCACCACAGAGCGGGGTCGGCATCCTCTCCGTTAAGTGAATCGTCACCTTTGAACTCGAACCCCTTGACGATCATTCTCTCGGCTGGCACATCGACCACAAGCGGGATAAAGGTTTGCAGGAAGTCTGCCTTGTCTGTGGGGTTGTCATCGCCACCTAAGATCAATTGCTGACGGCGGGTTAGCATTGCCCCGATCAGCCCGTCGTACAAATCTCGATAAAACTTTACCTTTTCCGCCTCTTCATCGATCTCGTTTGCCATCTGTTGCAAGATCATTAGTCTTGCTTGACCCGTATCTAAATTAAGCATATTTGATTTTTCTAGCCCCCTTGCTCCCTTTCATGTCACGCTCATAGGCATACCGCAAAGCGTCCATAATGTGATTGTTTTTGTCAATCGGCACTTTCATGCTAGAGCCGTGTTTGTCTTTTTTCCACTGGTATTGTTGAAATTCTGATATAGTTTTGACGCACGAACTATCTACAATTATTGTTTGTCCTTTTAGCCACTGGATGCCGTGCCAAACGCTATCCCGTCCTTTAGCGGCTGCCAAGGCGCGTATGCCCTCGCCCTTCAATTCCTTGATTGACTTAGGCTCGGCACTATCACAGAAAACAGGATCGTCTTTTATGACAGGCTCAATAACTAACGCGAGTTGGCTGTTTGTCAGTTCATACTCATACCGTTCGGCGTAAATGTAAATGGTCTTACGCTTCCTGTCGTAATGCGTAGCTACTAACGCGGCGGGGTCATCACTAAAGCCAAAGTCCAAACCGTTGCGGCGGTTCACCCAATGCGCTTGCTTATGTGACAAATCGTCAATGCTCCAATTCTTGAAAATCACATCACCCAAAACGCCCCAATTGCCTAGCGTGTATACATTGAACCAGTATTTGTCTGGCTCATTCTCGAGGATGTCTATTTCGTCCTGTGCCAAAAATCTATTGTCTTTATATGTGGTCTTAGATATGAACAATGATTCCGATTCGTAGTGGGCTTGATCGTCTGTCCACCCTGCTGGTTCAAAGTAGGCCTGGTATATCCAGTGTGATTTGAGAATGGGGTTAAATGATAACGTCAAGCGTTTAGCAGTGTGTGGATTGCCACCCCGCTGGCGGCGCAACAGTTGGCGTATATCATCTTCCCCTGATTCCGTCGCCTCTTCAATCCACACGTCAGTGATTGCGTCCTTTTCTGGCGTGATAGATTTCAGCTTTTCCACATCGTCGAGACCTGTGAATAGTATCTGATAGCCATTGTCGCAAGTGATAATCATTTCGCTTTTGTTGACTGTAAAACGGCCGTTCAGTTCCCATCCGTCTATCACTTTGCGTATTTCAACGAAAACGGATTTCCGTATTGTTCGGGCAACGGCGCGGCATATTAGGTAATTGCGCTCATTTAGCAGGACATCAATGACGCAACGCTGCGCGAGAAAGACGGACTTTCCCGAAGATGAGCCGCCGTAATATATTTGTGTTCTTTTTGAGTTGTCCAGGCAGGAAAGATAAACCTCGTTGATATTGACAAGGGGAGGACTCCAAACCGATGAAGGGGATTTCTTGCGTTGCCAGATAACGGCCGTTTCTTTATTCAAACGCTGCCTAACCCGCCGCCGTGCCTGTTGTCTTAATTTAGTCATCATCAATAGCCCCGAGCAAGGTAATTAGCTCGTCAACCGACAAAGCCATGCCCCAGCCGTCAACAGCTTTTTCGATTGTGTCATTCGCGGCACGAACAAAAGCAGGTA
>JAAETJ010000371.1 GCA_024228495.1 bacterium
ATGTAAGCTCGTAATCCATTGTTCGCTTCGTTATCGTGAAGAATCAAATCAGGCAGCATTTGCTCTTGGGGAGTGAGGGTTAACGGCCGTTCACCACGATAGCAATAATCAATAAGTGCTTTTTGTTGTTTGATAAACGCCAGCCGTTCAGCCTTGCCCTGCATTGATTCGTCCAATATATCATCCACCCAACGAAAATACGCATACGCTCGATACGCATCTGCTACGCGTTCCCGATCAACTAGAAAACGAACGGTGTAATAGCTTTGTTTGCTAGCTGTTTTGGTGATTGTTGCTGCCAACACATCACTTTTTTCCAGATCTGCAATAGCTTCCCCTACCCGAAACAAATCATCAGACGTCAAATTTACATTCATTTTAATACGCCCCAATCGACTGCTCAATCCAGCATAAATCGCCATTCAATGAATGTGGGATAGAGCAGCTAAACTAAAAAATGTTCAGTACCCACCAATCTGATGGTTCCCATTGTGCGGTTGCACGCAATCGAAACACCTGCTTTTTACGACCACGATTCGAGCCGGCATCAGCAGAGCCTTGCAAGATAAGGCCAGGACAAATAGCACGCCATTTCGGTTGCTCAAGCTGTGACCGAATTCTGGAAATGTTTGTACGAATGACGTCTTGACCTAAAAACCCGGTAGACGATGTGGCGCTTTAGGATCTGCATCCCATACGACCATTGACCAAAAAAGGCTTCCAGGTATCATAGCGGAATCACTTTTTGCAAAAATGGGAGATCGCAATGGAGGATATTCTCAACTTCACGAATCCGGCGCCACTGTCACTAGCTTCATTGGCCGTCAACATGCTCATCAGCATCCTGCTGACAAGCGTGGTCGCCTGGTATTACACGCAGTACGGCCTTTCCCTTTCCAACCGTGCCCGCTTTGCCCAGACCCTGCCAATGCTGGCTATGATTACGGTGCTCATCATCTCCGTGGTCAAATCGTCGCTGGCCCTATCGTTAGGCCTGGTTGGCGCCCTTTCCATCGTCCGCTTCCGCACCGCCATCAAAGAGCCAGAAGAGCTAATCTATCTCTTCATCGCCATCGCCATTGGCCTGGGCATGGGCGCAGACCAGCGCTGGCCCACCATTCTGGCCGTCGCCATCATTCTAGGCTTCCTATTCCTGCGCCTCTTCGTCCTGCCCCAGCCGCAGAAAAACAACTTCTACCTAAACGTGGCTACTTCCGATCACGACGGCACCTTTGTCCAGATTAACACCATCCTCACCGACCACGTCGACTCGGCCAGGTTGCGCCGCCTCGACCGCCTGAGCGGCAGCTTGCAAGCCACATACCTCATCCATTGTCCCGATGAACAAAC
>JAAETJ010000372.1 GCA_024228495.1 bacterium
GCCCGGAGGCGTGGCAGGACGAACGCGCAACAATGGTCAGGTTGCATGTGGCTTTAGCGACGCAAGACGAGACACTGCTGGGTCGGGCGTTGATGCGAGATGCAACGGCATTTATCACCAGCATAGGCGAGTCCAGTGAAACAATGGAAGCAGTTGACGCCGCGCTAAATGAGATTTATCTGTCTATTGACGAGCACCTAGACGATCCCAGCAACGACCCGCAACAGCGCAAGGAAATCAACAGGGGAGCATTATGAAAGAGCGCACAATATCACACCACATGCGCGGCCATGACCGCTCGGTTGTTATCAAGTTTGACTATAGCGATGCAGAGCCAATGATTCTAACCGGCTCAAACATGCACCCGGACGAACCGGCAGAGGTGATTATCAATCAAGTATTGGTTGGTCACCCACGCCGCGACATCCTTGAGCATCTAACCACGGCACAGCTTGCGGAAATATCGCAGGCTTGCCACGACTTTATAGAGTCAGAGGCGGTTGACGTACAAGCAGATTACGGAGATTGGCTTTATGAGCAAGAAAAGGACAGGAGGCTAGAACATGAATATTGATTTTGTATATCTCACTCTCACAAAGACTTTTTGGCAGCGGATTAAGCCAAGCAAACGACAAGCAACCAAGGTGCCAGCATGAACACATCAGAGACAATAGCAAAAATTGCAGAGGCATTAAGCAAGGCGCAAGGCCAGATGACCGGAGCAAAGAAGGCTAATAATAACCCTTTTTTTAAGTCCAAATATTCCGATCTGTCGGATGTTATGGAGGCAATCAGCGAACCGTTCTCATCTAATGGCTTGTCGTTCGTGCAATCCCCTGGTTTTGATGGCGACAGGGTAACCGTTACCACCAGAATTATGCACACATCTGGCGAGTGGCTGGAAGGTACGACATTTTTGCCGCCAACTAAGAACGACGCTCAAGGATATGGGTCTGCAATTACCTACGCCAAGCGCTATGGGCTACAGGCAATGGCTGGGGTTCCGTCGATTGATGATGATGGCAATGAGGCGGTAAAGAAGGCAGCACCAAAAAAGCGAGTCAACAAAGAGTTGGTGCAGAAATATACACACGCCTTTGTAGAAGCCATTGAGGCGGATGATGGTTTGGCAATGCGTGAACTGGGTGATGAACTAAAAGATACACCGGAACACGACGCTGTCTGGAAGGCGTTGACCAACAAACAGCAGATGGCAGTGAAAAGCACACTCGACAACCTAACAAAAAAGGCGGCATAACATGGCATCACGCGGCGTAAACAAAGTGATTTTGATCGGAAACCTAGGTCAAGATCCAGAAGTGAAATATATGCCAAATGGTAACGCGGTTGCAAATGCAACTGTGGCAACCTCTGAGTCCTGGAAAGACAAAAACACCGGAGAGGCACAAGAGAAAACAGAGTGGCATCGCGTTGTTTTCTTTCGCCGTCTGGCTGAGATTGTTGGCGAGTACCTAAAGAA
>JAAETJ010000373.1 GCA_024228495.1 bacterium
AGCGATTAATTCACTATTAGCACTTCCAAAATAATTAATGCTGTTTGTAAGGTCCTTGCCAATATAAATTTTCCCGTTCGGGTAAGTAATCTTATAAATTATTTTCAGGTTCTCTACCACTGGCTCATGCCTTATAACGCCTCGCATCAGCGGTCGACCGAAGACCGCGAAGCGGGCTTTGGGCGATCCGACTGCATGCGCTTGTTAGCTGACATATGCACCGAACCAATATTCTATAGATTCTTCATCCAATCCGTATTCAGGGCGCCAAAGATCAGCTGGGAATGGCCAATCAGACTTGGAATATGAAGAATGCTCCCGCTGATCAGAGTGAATGTACTTCCGATAAAACGGCTGATAACCCGGCACCTTGAGTATGCCGCAATATCCCAACGTACTAACAATCGCTACGCGCTCGTTCTTGTTGCTTTTCAGGCATTTCCCCAGCGCTGCGGGAGCCTGGGATAGTCGGCCAGACTTTAACCCCCTCAGTGCATTGAATACTTCACGCAGTGTGTCCAAGCCAACTTCGGTTGGCTCTTCAAAACTCTCAGATGCAAAAAACTCCAAATCGAGAGCGATATATAGCGGGTCAAGGTGCCGAACACCACCGAATTTGTATCGCTCAAAATTCAGAACATTCAGATCTTCTTTCCTACCGTTCGCGTAAGAATGGCAAACTTTGCAAGGCACGGCCTTCGGATCGAGGTTGCTGTGTCTAGGGATTTTCACCCCACACGCGTAGCTTGCCAGGGCAGAACGAATTTCAAGCCTTCTTGACGTTAGGCTGCTAATGAACGCTTCAACAACCCTGCGCTTAGAGGTATTCCCCACAGCATTTATAGCTCGCTCGTTCAGCTCATCATGACTAATATTCTGAGGTAGGAACATCACTCCAGCCTGAATAGCGTAGCTTAAGTCTTCATTCGATGGGGGGCGCTCAACCCAGCCCATCTTGGCATCCCAAAAGGTTGATTGAAGGATTCCTATAGCTTTGGTGTCACTCATAGGATTCAGTGGCAGCTAACGCCTCGCATCAGCGGTCGAACAAAGCGCGCGAAGCGGGCTTTGGGCGATCCGACTGCATGCGCTTGTTAGGCATCAGATTTTAATCTCGTCACCATATTGCATGATGCTACATTCGATTCCCAATTTTTCCACTTC
>JAAETJ010000374.1 GCA_024228495.1 bacterium
CTGGGAAGGGCTCGACGAGCAGGTTGTCGGCAAACTCCCGCTGCAGAAAGTTGGCGACCGACAAATCGATACCTTTTCCCGAAATGCACGAGAGCAGCCGGATGGAGCCGTCGTCTAAAAAGGCCGTGTGTTTGGGTTTGAAATCCGGCGCACCAATCTGTATGAACCAGTCTCGCCAGAAATCCCCATGGGCTTCGCGCAGCAAAACTTGATCGTTGAGACACTCAGGCAGGTTTTGCTGATCGTGCTCCCATGCCAGGTCAGGGCTGCATACCGGTGTTAACGCCGCAGGCATCAGGCGAATGGAATTCACGCTATCCGGCGCGTCCCGATGCCACTCGATGGAAGCTTCTCCGATATCGCCGGGATCCCTGGATTTCTCCAGCATGTAGCGCATCCTCAGAGCAATATCGGGATGCTTGTCCCAAAACCGGTCAAGTCGTGGCGATAGCCATTTCGACGCAAAAAACGGACGCGAATCGATTGATAGCGTACTGACACCACCTCGGTCTTCCAGAAGATTTACGGCTTCGCGTATGCGCAAGAATCCGTCGTTCAAACCGGGTGCCAAAATGCTTCTCCATTCAGTCAGGTGGGCCCTCCCTTCGGAAAATTCGATCAATGGGTGTCCGACACTATTCGGCTAGATCCCGCCAAGCAACATCGCACTGATGTTAAAGACCTGGAGATACGCATTTCGAAAATGATGGAAATGGTCACAGACTTAGAGAATCCAGGTCCCGCATTACGAGAGGTCGATAAACTGGAACGAGCCCGTAACTCCCTATTGTCTGAAATCAGCCGGCTGGAAGCCGAATATACCGCCGCATCGATGCTTGACAGCATCTCGGAAGTAAAGATAGAGCAGTTTTTACGTGGTATCGCGGAGAATATGGAGTCCCTTAGCCGGGAAGCCCTGAAGCCCTGAAGGACTTCCTGGCCAACGTGATTGGCCGAGTCACTTTGGACCCGGCTTCTCACGAATGCCAGATCGACTACCGTATCGGCATCGATCTGGGGGATAAGGTGGCGTCCCCAAGGGGATTGGCTCGGCGCATCCCGGCGCCTCGGTCCTCCGGACCGCGCTACGCGTGCCGCCAGTTCGCTCCGGGCGAACTGGTCGAACCGGGCGCATAGATGATAAGTCGATTTTTGGGAGGATGGAGTAGGGTGCCCGGGTTCTCATCCGGGTCTTGGAAAAGCGATACCCATAAAAAAAGAGACCTTGCGGTCTCTCTTTTTATGGATATGGCGTCCCCAAGGGAATTCGAACTTATCCCCCAACTCTGGGTAAGCAAGCAAACCGTCGCAATTATCTGATTTTCTTGAGGAAACGATCTGCTGGCTTACAAAGCAGACAGATTTGACAGTGCGATATCGATGGCATATGCTTTGGCATATATCAATTTTCAAAGGACTTTCGAATGCCACAATCTGAACGACATGTCCGCCTGTTCCGTAACGGGAGAAACCAGGCGGTGCGCATCCCGCGCGAATTCGAACTGGAAGGCGAGGAAGCGATCATGCGCAAAGAAGGCGGGCGCCTGATCGTGGAACCTATCAGAAAAGGCCGGCTTCTTTCCTTGTTAGCCATCCTGACTCCGCTTGATGAGCCTTTCCCAGATATAGATGAAGATCTGCCTCCTTTGGACGAACCGGAACTTTGACAAATTCATTTCGTTATTTGCTGGATACGAATATCCTTTCCGATCTGATTCGACAACCACGAGGTGCGGTAGCAAGGCGAATTGCAGAGGCGGGTGAGGAAACAATATGCGCTAGTATAATAGTTGCGGCGGAACTCCGGTTTGGCGCTGAAAAATCAGATTCCGACAAATTGACAGATCGCGTTGATTTAATTCTCTCCGCTATCGAAATC
>JAAETJ010000375.1 GCA_024228495.1 bacterium
ACGACACGCCCGACCGCGTTCACGGCGACCAACAGCTATCGCTTTTCAATAGTCATTCGGGTGGTTACTGCTTCAAGCCGATCCATATTTATGATGCGGCGACCGGCAAGCCGGTGTTCATTTTGCTGCGCCCCGGCAAGCAACCATCGCCGTCGAGATCATTGGGCCAATACCAGGGATACTCATCAACCGCCGACAGCTTTCTTCCTGCTTGCTGAGCTGTTCAATCTCACCACTGATGCTTTTGATGCGCTTATCGAGCCACAACCAGTCGTCATGCAAACCGATGATTATGGTATTCATCCGTGGTGAAATTTTATCAGCCCGATTGTGCAGGATCTCAAACAACGAATTACGCAGATTGTGAGCACCGGTACGTACCATAATACCCTGTTCAATCAGAAAGGCGCGGATCTGGTTGATCGTCGCCGTGCGCCGCGATACCAGACGGGAGCGCACGCGATGCAGGGCCTGCAAGTCGAGTTGATCCTGTGTTTTCTCGGGCACCAATTTGAGATTTGGCCGCAGGGCTGCCTCAGCAATTGCTTCAGCGTCATTGTAATCGTTCTTTTGACCTTTGACGAACGGCTTAGTGTATTTCGCCGGGATGATTCGAGGCTCGAATCCCAGTTTGCGCAGTATCTTGCTAACGAAATGAGCACTCATGCAGGCTTCCATGCCAACGATGCAGTGCGGAAATTTCTCGAACGCACTGATGAGCCCTAGCCGCTTTATTTTCTTTTTCACCGCGATTTTGCCATCTGTGTCAAAGCCGACAAGATGAGATGTGTCCTTGCCGATATCAATCCCAATGACAGTGAGGTTTTAGAATGATTGCTTGGATGTTCTGGCCATGGCTGCATCTCCTTCTTGGGGTTGGTAGAAGTCTAGTTTAGACTAACCAACTGGATGGAGCAGCCGGTCCATCCCATTGGCTGACATAAAGCTTTGAACACCTGAGCCTCGGACAATAGCATATTTTACAGTGAACAGATCTTCGCGATTGTGTCCGCTGTCGGTGATTGCTACCGTTAGTCCGAAATGGCTAACCAACGAAATGTGTCAGGAGCGGAACTGTGCTAGTCCCACATTCATGGGCAGTTTGGCAACGAAGTTAAGGTGTATTCCACCAGCTATTGAAGGAATACTTCAATTGACAAAACGATGCCAGTTTACAGTGAATTCGAGGACGATAGTTGCGTTTGAGGCCTGGTGAGATGAAAGGTTGAATTGGTTATTTTTCTATCTCATAGCCATATTCGGCCGAGGCTTCGCAAAGCCATGTCATGAAGGAGCGGGCGTAACTGCGCGGTACACAGAGGTTGTAGCGGGCGGGGTCGCGCCGCCAGACGAGCAAGGTCGGAATATGCTCGATCACCGTATGTGTCGCCCCTTGCGTTGGAAAACCTGAAGCTTGCATGTCAAGGGCTGTCCTCTTGGCCAGAACATCCAATGCATTTCGTCCTGTCAGCTCAATAACGAACCAGCCCTCACCTTGATCAAAAACAGATGCGGCCTGTTCCACCATGTTCTGCAATTGTGTGAGGGCGTCAATTGCATCAGGCTTACGTGCCAGTATCCAATATTCGCGCGGACCGGTGGCACAGATAAACAAACCCCTGTGTCTCGCTCCTTCCATCGGCAAAAGCATGCGTTCCGCGCCAAGGAATTGCGTCACCAGAGCGGACAATTGGGAGGACATATTATTGCGAGCGATCAATTGAAACTGGAGGATATTCCGCCGCTCTTCCATGATCAGGCCTGGCTCGTGCTTGCCCCTCACAGGGGTGGATATTCCGCGAAAATTTTCAAGCGGGCTGCGGGCCACGATAACATCAGACATGCGTTCTCTCCCCGGCCGGATCGACAAATACCGGATCCGACACCACAACCTCAACCTGCTCATTGTGCAAGGGAGACACCGCATAAAGCCGCTCCCCAACTCTGTTCCGCCCGCCCGAAAGCAGGGCAAGACCGATAAAATGGTCACAGGCTGGGCTGTAAACCGCCGTTGTCACATGCCCTTGCGAGACGTTTGCTCCAATGCCCGTTGGATCTTCCACCAGATGCGCCCCCATTTTGAAAGAGGCGCCTTCTAGCAGTGGCTTCAAGCCGACAAGTTGCTTTACTGTATCGAGAACCAGATCATCGCGTACCGCCATTCTACGCCCGACAAAATCCTTCTTTTGTGACATCATGCGGCCAAGACCAAGATCTGCGGCTGTCGTGCGACCATCAAGTTCGGGACCGGCAACATGGCCTTTCTCGGTGCGCATGACGGTCATCGCCTCGGTACCATAAGCAGTAATGTCGAGCGATTGCCCCGCTCGCATGATTGCCTCCCAGACACTTTGGCCATAGCTGGCATCTGTATAGACTTCAAAGGCCAGCTCACCGGAAAAGCTTATGCGAAAAATACGGACAAATGCCCCGCCAATCGTGCCATTGCCGACTGCCATAAAGGGGAAGGCCCCATTGTCGATTGCCAGATCCTCAACCACGCGCTCCAAAACTTCGCGAGATTTGGGACCTGCAACCGCCATCGCCGACCATGCTTCACTGACCGAGCAAAACTGCACGTCGAGTTCGGGCCAGTTTGTCTGATGGCAAAACTCCATGTGCTGCAGAACCGATGCCGCATTGACCGTCGTCACCGTGATGAAATAATGCTCCCTTGAAAGCCGCGAAACCGTCCCATCATCAAACATCATCCCGTCTTCTCGCAGCATAGCGCCGTATCGCGCTCGGCCAATTTTCATTTTTGAAAAACTGTTAATGTAAAGATGGTCGAGAAAGTTACCGGCATCTGGTCCCTTCATTTCGATTTTGCCAAGCGTTGACACGTCGACCATGCCAACGCCCGACCTGACCGCGCGCACTTCGCGCGTCACGGCGGTTGCAAAACCTTCATCGCCACGGGGATAATAGTAGGGACGTAACCACAATCCGGCATGCGTAAACACGGCGCCCTGTTCGGCATGCCAATCATGCATGGCGCTGTGGCGCACAGGGGCGAATTCGGCTCCCGTACGTTGTCCCGCCAAAGCACCAAGAGCCACAGGACCATAAAGTGGTCGGTAGGTTGTCGTTCCTGTTTCACTCAAAGTCTGATCTCGCAGCTCGGCCAGTAGGCCAAGGGCGTTAACATTCGATAATTTTCCCTGGTCTGTGCCCATCCCGAGTGTCGTATAGCGTTTGGCATGCTCGGCATGTCCAAAGCCTTCTCGCTCGGAAAGCTCCAGATCGCCAACCGTGACATCATTCTGCAAATCGACAAAGCTCTTAGAGCCATCAGACAATTGTTTGGGTAACCTCCAGAAGGGCTCGATGGCATAGGATGAGTTCGGTGAGACGAGTGGCAGGACAGATCGTTCTTCGGTGCTAAAACCGCACGCTCGTGCAGCATTTCGGCCCGTTTTGGCGGCATCCTCCATTCCTTGGGTCAGCTCGAATAGCCCGGCTGCTCCTCCTGTAACAAAAGCATTCGATCCGCTATCAATCATCGTATAGGCCGCAATTTTTTGGCTCCATTGGGGCTTTTGTCCAAGATGCGAAAGCAGATGGGTTGTTGGGTTCCAGCCCCCTGAAATACAGATCAGGTCGCAGCGCATTGTCTGCTTTGGACCTTTTACCACCAAAGGCGTCATTGTAGCGGAGCTGAGACTATTGTGACCCGAGACATCGGTGAGTGCATGTTCAAAAAACACCTTTAATCTGCCGGGCAGCAGCTTGGCTGCAGGCGCTTTTTTTCGCGTATCAATGACGATAACATCAGCGCCCGCCGCGGATAAATCACGAGCCGTCAGATAGGCATCATCATTGTTGGTGAAGATCAACACCTCGCGCCCCGGGAGGACACCATATTGATTGAGATAACGTCGTGCGGCCCCAGCAAGCATAACGCCGGGTCGATCATTATCGTCAAACACCAGCGGGCGTTCTATTGCCCCCGCCGCGCAAATGAATTGTTCTGCATGGATCGTCCAGAGGCGTTGGCGCGGCAGGTCGGCTACTTTTGTATTTCTCGCACGCAGATGGTCGCTGACCCGTTCCACGGCACAAAAAGTCATGCCATCATAACGCCCAGTAACGGTGGTGCGAGCAAGCATGCGGACATTGTCCATGGCGCGCAATTCATCTGCAAACTCGTGCGCCCATTGCGCCCCCGGCTGGCCGTCAATCTCCAGAGATTCGCCGCTCAGATAACCGCCCGGGCGAGGCTGATCATCGACAAGCAGCACACGCGCACCGCTGCGCGATGCCTCTTTCGCCGCGACAAGACCCGCAGGCCCAGCGCCAACTATGAGGATATCGCAGTGGATGTGAGCATGCTCATAGCGATCGGGGTCGGGTCTGTTTTGCAGTGCTCCAAGCCCTGCCGCACGGCGGATCATCGGTTCATACAAGGCGTACCAGAAGGAGCGGGGCCACATGAAAGTCTTGTAGTAGAAACCGGCCGACAGTAGGGGTTTGATCAGCGAATTGACCGCCAGCAGGTCGTAACGAAGGGACGGCCAGCGGTTTTGACTACGCGCTTCCAGCCCCTCAAACAGCTCGATCACTGTGGCGGCTATATTTGGCTCGCTCCGACCTTTCCGTCCCAGTGTGACAAGCGCATTGGGCTCTTCTGGTCCGGCCGTACAAATTCCCCGTGGGCGGTGGTATTTGAAGCTGCGCGCTGTGAGAATAACGCCATTGGCCAACAAGGCCGAGGCGAGTGTATCACCGGGATGGCCCTCATAAGCTCGCCCGTCAAACTGAAATTTGATGATCTTTGAGCGATCAATCATTCCACCATCAGACGAGCGATTGCATTGTTGGTTCATTTCTTGCCCCCTTTTGATGGCTGTACGGCAAGAGAAACGCTTTCGATCAGGTGCGTGGTCGTATCGCGCGTCACCACCAGCAATGAACGACAGCCTGACACGTGATGCCAGTATTCTTTGTGGAGACCGGCGGGATTGTCGCGCAGATAGACATGATCCATCCATACAGACAGATCAGCATCTCGTTCCGCGTCGGGTCGCTTTGTGGTGGCATCGCCACTATAAGCATATTCGTGCAAGGGTCTGGAGCCGCACCAGGGACAGTCAATTCGCATAACGCACCTTTGTGTTTTCCTTAATGCTTCCCGGGCACCGGACCGGACCCGGATTCGTTTATGAGAGCGCCGGTTTCAAATCGCGACAAGCTATAGTTTGCAGCCAGTTCATGCGGTTCGTCATTGGCAATCAAATGGGCATAGGTCCACCCGGAAGTCGGTGTCGCCTTGAAGCCGCCATAACACCAGCCCCCATTGAAATAGAGCCCCTTGACCGGCGTCTTTGTGATAATCGGGCTGCCATCCATCGTCATGTCATTGATGCCGCCCCAATGGCGCAGCATACGCAATCGGCTGAAGCAGGGCATGAAGGAGGCAGCACAGGCGGCGGCACTGGTCAGAACTTCCATATTGCCGCGCTGGGCGTAACTGTTATAGCCATCCAGATCGCCATTAAAAACGAGCCCTCCCTTGTCGGATTGAACGATGGCGAAATGGGCTGCGCCAAAACTGACGACGGTATCAAGGATCGGCTTGACCGGCTCGGTGACATAGGACTGCAGGACATGGCTTTCAATCGGCAAGCGCAAACCCGCCATGGCGGCGACCAGCGAGGAGCGACCTGCAACACAGATCGCTACCTTTTTGGCCGTGATGGGACCTTTGTTGCTTTGCACGCCGCGCACCTTGCCGTTTTCGATTGCAAATCCGGTGACTTCGCAATTCTGAATAATATCGATACCCTGCGCATCACCGGAGCGGGCATAGCCCCAGGCAACGGCATCATGACGCACACTACCTCCGCGCGGTTGCAGCAATCCACCTAACACCGGAAAGCGGGCGTCTGGTGAAATATCAATGATGGGAACAAGTTTGCCAACTTCGGCACGATTGAGAAGAACCGCGTCAACTCCCTGCAGGGCCATGGCATTGCCCCGCCGGATCATCGCATCACGTTGGGCGGGCGTATGAAAAACATTGAGCACACCGCGCTGGCTCAACATGACATTATAGTTGAGGTCCTGAGAAAGCCCCTCCCATAGTTTCAAGGAATGATCATAGAATGCAATATTGTCGGGGCAAAGATAGTTGGAGCGCACGATTGTCGTGTTGCGTCCAATATTGCCATTGCCCAGATAGCCTTTTTCCAGCACGGCGACATTGGTGATCCCGTGATTGCGCGCCAGATAGTGAGCCGTTGCAAGGCCATGACCACCTCCCCCGACAATGATCACATCATATGCGGATTTGGGCTCGGGCTCGCGCCAGACCTTGCGCCAGTGCATTTGACCCGACAAAGCATTTCGAAGAAGCGATCCGGCGGAATAGCGCATTATATCCCTCCTTTTAGAAGGGAACGAATACTCGATAGTTCCTTAATATTTTCAAGATTGTCCAGAACCTTATTTGTTCTGTTATCAGACCAGCCAGCATAAGCGGTACAAGCCCGCAGCTTATCTAGCAAGGCGTCGGTTGAGAGCGGGTTTCCCGGCATGCCAGTGGCCGCACCAATAAAACGAGTGAAGGTTTTCCCATCAGACATTGTCACGGTAACGCGAGCACATTCGGGAAAGTGAGGTTGAAATTCTGGTCCGTTTAGCTCAGTGTCCTCGATCATATTGACCTTGTTCATGGCCGCTTGAAGATCCTTGTTGGAAAGCGTTTTCCTATTGATATGCTCTGGTCTCAGTGACCCAAATAAAAGGATGCAAGCGATGGCAAAGGGCATGGAAAACTGCGCCTGAGATGGTGTGACAGGCTGCTCATGCACCAGACTTATTTTAACAAGATGAGAGACGTGGCAAGTGACCGCCTTGATCTGCGAACCATCCAGCCTGTGTGATCTGATCAACTGCTCAAGGGCCTCTAGCGCAGCTTGTGCCGCGGAACAGACAGGAGCGCGCTTGAACGCAACACCAGGATCGAGCAACCGCCATGTGCGGCCAAGTTCGTTAAGTCCCGCACCAATATGGATGCCATCATTCATGAGCTTCAAAAAACCGCGGGGGTCCTCAAAAACGGTTGGCGGTGCACTGATCCCTTTGTTCGATAAAAGAGCCGCTTCAAGGCCAAGTCGTGCGGCCTGGCCTGCAATAACGGGTTTGGCATCAGAGCCAAACAGGACACACATGCCATTGGCCTGGACTGCGGCGAGGGCAATGGCATGGGCGGTTTTCTCTTGTCCCAACCCAAGCGCTCTGGCAGCACCAGTTGCCGCGCCAATCGCGCCAAGCGTACTGGTCGCCCACCAACCGTTCAAATAATGATTGTCCGATAAAGTCAGTCCGATGGAATAGATCACTTCGGATCCGGCAATAAATGCGGCCAGAAAGTCCGCGCCGCTCAAATCGGCATGTTCAGCCGCCGCCAACACGGCAGGCAAGACAACCGCCGAACTATGAACCACTCCAGCATAGCTGGTGTCATCAAAGTCCAGCGCATGCGCCGCAACGCCATTTGCCAGAGCAGCACCAAGGATTGAGATGCCGGACACTCCTTCGATCAGGGTGCATTCCCCTGGGCCGTAGACCGCCAAGACATGGGCGCGCATAGATCTCGCCACCGGCATCATGCCCCCCGCAGCTGAAACAGCAATGGTATCAATCAAGCAACGCTTGGCAATCTGACGGACGTCGTCAGGAATTTCCTCCAACGAAAGCCGAGCCCCCCACGCACCAAGATGTCGAGAGATGCTGTTAGCGCTCTTGCTTCTATCTTCCCCATCGCCGACACACAGCGCCAGGTCAAAAACACTTTTATTCATGGCTCTTGATTTATTTTGTTACATATGCTTCAGTATAGATTAGAATATGGTAACGTTTATTACATTATTTTTAGAGAGTCCATAGAGAATTCGGGAAGATCCTTTGCAAACATCGACATCCATACAAAGCCAGGTGTTGCCCCGACTGAAAGGTCTTAGTCCCAAGCTGAGAAGTGCGGCGGAGTTCGTCCTCGCGCATCCAGATGAAATTGCCACGCGCACATTACGACAGGTTGCAAAAGCGGCTGATCTGACGCCCCCGACTTTTTCGCGCCTGGCAAGGGCGCTTGATTGTGAAACCTATGACGATTTGCGAGAAATCTGCCGAAGCGAGCTGAAGCGGCGCCATCAGGTTCTCGCCGACAAGGCGCAGACCTTGCTGGACATGTCGTCCAAAAAAAGTCCCGCAGATCGCTCTGGCGTATTCTTCGTTCAGGCCCATTCGGTGATAGACAATATTCACGGGCTGATGGAGAGCATCGATCTAATCAAGCTCGAAGAGGCCGCAGACTCCCTGGCTTATGCCCGCAAGGTCGTATTGGTTGGCACGACAAGCGCGTTGGCCCTCATTAATTATTTCTCTTGCATGGCCGGTATGGCCTTCGATAATTGGCAAGTCGCAGGGGCAAATGGGGCCATGTGGGCCACCGAGCTGTCAAAACTCAAATCTTCAGATGTGGTCTTTGCTGTTTCGCTCGAACCTCATGGCAATCTTCCTGTCCAAGCCATGCAAATCGCCCGTGATGCCGGAGCCAAAATAATCGCCGTCACTGACAATCGGGAGGCTCCCTTTATGGAGACTGCCCATACCTGTTTCATCGTCGAGGTGCAAAGTCCGCAGTTTTTCCCATCTCACGTTGTGCCGCTTTTATTGATTGAGGGATTGATGGGAATGGTGGTCCGGCGAGCCGGGCAAAAGGCGGCAAGCTCAATCCGAGCCACTGAACAAACAGCTCATCAGCTAAAGGAGTATTGGATGGACAAATGACTCTGAATTAGCAAATCACTCACTCGACCCTATTGTTCGCACGAGCCAGGACCAAAAACGCTCTGCTTCAGGATGAAGGCGATTGACGCTTCTTGCCAGGCGAATTTCCAGATCAGCACAATGCTTTGCTTCGCCAATCTGAACTAATTCCTGATACTGAAATTCCCGGGTAACGCAGCTTTTAGGGAGCCAGCCAATCCATATCCATTTGAACCTCCATCAACATTTATCGTTATGCAAAAAACGTATCGCCTATAAATTATTAGCATTAGACATGTGAATACTAGAAACCTAGTCTTCGATTGTAAAGAAACCACGGAGTAAAAAATATGATCGGCGTACTAGGTGGAATGGGGCCAATGGCAACCGCCGATTTTTTGACAAAACTCATTGGCGCGACCCCAGCCAAACGGGATAGAGATCATATCCCGGTGATTGTTCAATCGCTCCCACAAATTCCTGACCGAACCAAAGCTATACTGGAAGACGGCCCCTCCCCTTTACCCGACATGATCTCCATGACAAAAAAGCTGAAGACCGCTGGGGCTGACTATGGCGTAATTGCCTGCAACACCGCGCATCACTGGTATGACAACCTCGTCAGCGCGACCGGTCTGGAGTTTCTCCATATTGCCGATGCAGTTTGTATCGAACTGAAAAAAAGGAATACCAGGCCTGACGGCCTAGGCCTGATGGCAACTCCTGGCACAATAGGATCCGGGTTCTATCAAGATAGATTAGCAAAGGCTGGCTTTAGCTGTCACATCCCCGATAGTTGCGCGATAGAGCGGATTTACGAAGGTATCGAAGCCATAAAAGCCAACAATCTGACAAAAGGTCATGAAATACTATTCAAGGAAGCTAGTTCCTTTCAGCGCCACCGCGTGAAAACGGTTATCCTTGGATGTACGGAATTACCTATAATATTGAATGATACCAGTTGCTTTATAGATGCCAACTTGGCCCTGGCAAATGCCTGTGTCGCACGATCATTACCTAACTACCCGTCTCAATCTGTTCGGGCAGCATAGAACAATATTAATACTGATTTTAATTTGACAATAAAGGATGTACTTAACTAGCCTCAAGCAAACAATAGCTAGCAATCAAACAACAATCCAGATTGCACCTTAGCTAATAAATGCCGTTATTGTATAATTCCTTACTTTAGCGGTTATAACCAGGGAGAAGAAAAGATGAAAAAGCTACTAAAAGGTTCAATTGCAGCGGTTGTATTTGGAGCCCTTGCAATGACCAGTATGGTTGTTCAGGCAGATGTCATTGACGACATCAAGAAACGCGGAGTCTTGAAAGTCGGTGTCAAGGCTGACTATAAACCTTACGGTTTTCGCGATCCATCAGGAAAAATTGTTGGTATTGAGCCAGAACTTGCCAACGACGTCGCTGCAAAGCTCGGCGTTAAAGTCGAATTCATTCCCGTCGTAAGCTCCAACCGCATGCAATTTTTGCAACAGGGTAAAGTCGATTTGATGATTGCAACCATGACCGACAAACCAGCACGCCGCAAAGTCGTATCAATTGTTGACCCAAACTATTATTCATCGGGTACGAATATTCTGACACCCAAAAAATTTGGCTTTAAAAAGTGGGAAGACCTGCGCGGCAAACCTGTTTGCGGTATTCAGGGCGCTTTCTATAACAAAAAAACCGGTAGGGATTTTGGCGCAAAAATCGTTGCGTTCAAAGGAACTGCGGAAGTTTACGCCGCTTTGAAAGCAGGTAACTGCGTCGCCTTTGTTTATGATGACAGCTCGCATGTGGCCAAAACCAAATCAGCCGAATGGGCTGATTATGAAATGCCTCTGCCCACCATTGATGATGCGCCTTGGGGTCTCGCCGTAAAACTGGGCGAAACCAAATTCCATGAAATGATGTCAGGCATGATCAAGGATTGGCATAAGTCGGGTCGCATCCTGGCGCTCGAAACAAAATGGGGTGTTACCAACACGCCTTTTGCCAAGGCCATGAACGCCAAATATAAATAGACCCTGAAAGTTGATTGCGACGGGATACAACAAAGCTTCATCCCGCCGCAGTTTTCATAATTTTTTGTCGCGATCGACGGGAAGGGGGTCATCAGATGGACGCATTTTTTGAGTGGTTCAAATGGCTCTATGACGACACTGGAATAAATTTACCATTTCTATATGACAGCTATGATCGTGGTCGCATGATCGATGGTTTTTTCATGACCATAAAACTGTCGGTTCTCTGTCTGTTTTTTTCAATCATTATCGGCATGATCGGTGCCTGGCTGCAAGCCTCGCCCCTGAAATGGACGCGCCGATTTGTCGGTGGCTATATTCAGCTGTTTCGCAACACGCCCCCATTGGTACAATTATATTTCTTCTATTTCGCCATTGGCACCATGTTGCCCAAAGTTTCAAACGGCTTTGGCGGCGAGGAACCCATGCTTGGCGGGTTCGCCTGGGCGGTCGTTTCGCTGTCGTTTTTTGCCGGTGCTTTCAATGTAGAGATTTTTCGCTCGGGCATCGAAGCCGTGCCAAACTCGACGATTGAAGCTGCCAAGGCCCTGGGATTTTCCCGCCTGCAGATCTACAAGGATATTACCCTGCCGCTGGCTTTTCGGGTTGTTTTGCCAGCGCTCGCCAACAATCTGGTCAATCTCGTTAAAACAACGACGCTGGCTTATGCGATCGCCGTTCCCGAAATGCTGTATGAGGCCAACCAGATCTGGTCCGATAATGTCAATGTAACCGAGATGATGATTTTCATGCTGCTCGTCTATTTTGTCCTCGTGGGGGCGCTGGTGTGGGTCATGAACCGATGGGAACGGTCGATGAAAATACCTGGGTATGGGGCTTGAGGGAATGCACAACATGAAGAATTCAAAGTATAAAACAGATCTGCCAGTGATGCTGTCCCCAAAAACGGCAACAGCAGGTCGCTTTAATCTCAGCCTTAAGCCATGGCATGGTTTGCTGCTGCTGGGCATTTGCGTTTTGTCATCAACTGCTGCCTATACGGCTGACGATACAGCAAATGCCCCGCCATTTGAAGTCCTGTTGCGCTGGATGCCGCTCTTGCTGAAAGGTTTTGTTTTTAATCTGGTTATCTCCGTCAGCGCCATGGGGATCGGCACATTGGTAGGAGCCGCGCTTGGCCTTGGACAAATTTCCCTGCACGGCTCGGTGAGGAAAACGTCGTGGTTCGTGACCCAGTTTTTCCGTAACTCGCCTTGGCTGGTCCTGTTGTTTTTTGCCATGTTCTTGCTACCGTTCGAGATCAAGGTTGGTGGCTTTACCATTCCTTTGCCTGATTGGCTTAAAGCGATTTTTGGCTTGTCCTTGCCAGTCATGGCCAATGTCTCGGAAATCGTTCGCGGTGCGATTGCTTCACTCCCCAGTGGCCAATGGGAAGCCGCTGACAGTCTGGCGTTTTCACGCACCCAGGTTCTATGGCGTATCATCCTTCCGCAATGCGTCAAGCGCATGTTACCGCCCTGGATGAACCTGTATTCGATTTTGACAATGGCAACGGTGCTGGCGTCAATTGTCGGGGTCTCAGAGGTCATGACACTGACCGGACAGGCTTTATCCGCCGAAGATGGTCGCACCGATCTGCTGATGCCATTTTACTCATTCATTTTATTCTTGTTCTTTATTTACTGTTACCCAATTGCGCGCTGGACTGTTTATCTGGAACAAAAATTCGCTGTTAAAACCTAGAGGGAAATTGCCATGGCCTGGAGTGAAGATCAACCGATGGTATCCATCAAGAACCTGCACAAATCATTCGGGGCTTTGGAGGTCATCAAAGGTGTCTCTCTTGATGTGATGAAGGGAGAAGTTATTTGCATCATTGGGCCGTCAGGGTCGGGAAAGTCGACAATCATCCGTTGTGTCAATGCCCTCAATGACATGCAGAAGGGCTCTATTCTGGTCGAGGGTCAAGAGGTCAATGATCCAGACCTCAACAAGCTGGAATTGCGCAAAAAAGTTGGCATGGTTTTCCAGCAATATAATCTATTTCCTCATAAAACAGCCCTCGAAAATATTATGATGGCCCCGCTGCTGGTGCTAAAGCAGGATAAGGCAGAGGTCGAAGAGCTAGCCCGTCAGCTCGTTAAGAAAGTGCGCCTGGAAGGCAAGGAAAACAATTATCCCGGTGAGTTGTCAGGTGGACAGCAGCAACGTGTTGCGATTGCCCGCTCATTGGCCATGACCCCTGATGTGATGCTGTTTGACGAAGTCACCGCGGCTCTTGATCCTGAAACCGTCAACGAAGTTTTAGTTACTATCAAGGAGTTGGCAGAAGATGGTATGACCTGCATTCTGGTCACACACGAAATGGGTTTTGCCCGCGAAGTCGCCGACCATATTTATTTTACAGACAAGGGTGTCATCGTTGAACACGGCCGTCCAGCAACGTTTTTTGATGATGCCAAGGACCCACGTACAAAAGAGTTTCTTAGTCAAATCCTTTAGGGCGCTCTCTTTGATTGAAGCTCATAAACAACGGGGCCTGCCCGGGGGAGTGTGAGAACATGGGAATGTCCCGAAGAATGTTGAAATAGGTGTTGCGGCGTTGCCCGCCTTGAGCGTGTAAGCTCGAGGTGTCTTATCTCAAAAAGGAGAGCAACGCCATGACCAAGACTAACACAAAGCCTCAAGCCATTGCCAGCCCATTGCCAAGCCCACAAGAGGCTTTCGATGATGTTCGAGATAGTTTTGAGCGCTTC
>JAAETJ010000376.1 GCA_024228495.1 bacterium
CAAATGAGCGGTGGCTGAGTCCTTTTTGAAAAGTTGGGTAGATAAAGGGATCCCAACTTTTTTTAACCGCCTTAATAAGCGCCCATAAGTGGGCTTAAGGGCCCGATCCCAGAAACCCGTCCGAAAAGGAGGCAAGGTAGCGGCCACATATTTGAGCAATGAGCCAAAAATGAGCGAAAGGGTGGGCAAACGTTGCATGGCTGTGGGATGGTGAACATAATGTGTGCCTCCACCGCCGGATAAGATGTATTTTCCAGTTTGGGGCAAACCTTCCACAGGCCAGCGATGATCATAAATTGTGCGAGCCGCATCAGGCTTGAGGGAAAGGAGGGGGGTTCCAAGTAACAAGGGGGTCTCATAAGCGGGGTCATAAATGGCGATGACCTTGATAGGCAGTTGGCGTAAGGCCTCCTTTTTACTTTCATCCGCTTTGTCCAGGTGTCGTTCCAGCAAATACACTTTATGCCAAATATGGACTGCCATTTCTTGTCCTGTTTCATCTGTGATGGTACAAATTTCGTCTGCGGGGTCTGCGGGGATGGTGTTTCCCCCGTGCGTTCGGGCCAAAGGACGCACGATTTCAGCTTTGTACTGGGTGGGTGTCCGCCCTTTTTCTGAGCTTCG
>JAAETJ010000377.1 GCA_024228495.1 bacterium
AATCGCTGATGTGCGTGGTCTGGGGCTGCATCTGGGCATAGAACTGCGACGTAAGAACAAAGAACCTGCTATAGATGAGGCCGACCAGGTTCTGTATCACTCCTTGTCCCATGGTTTGAGTTATAAAGTGGGGGGCGGGAATGTACTGGCCCTGTGTCCACCTCTGACGATTACTCGAAAACAACTGGATGAGGCGATGGATATTGTTGAAGCTGGCATTATTGAGGCTAGCTGATATAAACAATAGCTAAACCATCGCCAAACTCTCTATCGTAAAGGGAGATGATGATGGCAAAGGCGTTACTGCTCGTTCTGATAAGCTTTTCTTCGCCGCTATGGGCAACGGAAATCAAGCTTAGCGTCAAAGATCCCGCAGGCCAGCCCATCCAAGACGCCATTGTTGTTGCTCAGCCACTAGCGATGAACAAAACCTCTCCAGACCCAGCGGCTAGGAACGCAAGCCCTCTTAACGTCACAACTATCGCTCAGATTGACAAAGAGTTCGTGCCCTATGTGACGGTCATTGCTGTCGGCACCGCTATCCACTTCCCCAATCATGACGACATACTGCACAATGTCTACTCCTTCTCCAAAGCTAAGAATTTTCAACTACCTTTGTACAAAGACACAGCACCCGAACCGGTCGTTTTCGACCAACCGGGAGTTGTTGTACTAGGCTGTAACATCCACGACTGGATGGTGGCCTATGTCTATGTCGCAGAAACTTCGTTCTTCGCTAAGACGGACGAAAACGGACAGGCCATCATAGCCGGACTCTCCGAGGCTCAATATCAAGTGCGTGTATGGCATCCAAGAAAGAGAAAGCGTGGTTCTACACCGGCCCAGACGCTAGATCTGAAGGCGACAAACCATTCGCTACTGGAGTTTGTCATTACCTTAAAACCGGAATGGCGTCCTCAGCGAGGGGTGCATTCCCAAAAAATGACATTATCAACCCCCTGTTATCATGCGGCTTTTGGCAAATCATATGAGTCTTGATGGGCGACATAAAGTGGCCAAAACGCCCGCCGTGTCAGGGAAGTTAAATTTCCCATAAAAATTTCCCAGCGCCCGGAAATCATTTGTGAGCGCAGGAAGAGAAAACATTCGGCCATGTCCTTGAGCCAAAACGTACCGGGAGCCTTAAGACGCAGATTGATGACCCGGCGGATGGCGCTTTCCACATGGCCGCTGCCGCGGGGTAATCCCTGCTTTTTGAAGGAGGCATACTGCATCCGCTCCTGATTGGCGGCAAAATAGCCGGCAAATTTCTTCAGTGCCTTCTCCCGGTTAGCTTTGCCGGTCACCGCTTCTTTGATGCTCTGCTCCAGTGCATCAATGCGTCCGTGCCACAACAGGTCTTCCCATTTCCTCCGTGCTGCCGCTTGTTTAGCGGAAACGACCAACTCCACAATCTCTTCCAAATTTTGTTTCGCATGGGTGTAATCAAGCACTTGATAAACCCTGTGCTGGGCAAGGTCCATGCGTTTGCATAGCTTTTCCACACCATTCCAAATCCACGGCCCGCCGTCGCCGCAGAATACCAGGCGGTCAAGCTGCTCTATCTCCAGGTTGCGCAAATAGGTCTCCAACAGGGCGAACATGGCCTCATGATCCCCCATCGTCGCATCATGTAAGGGTTTGAACTCTTTAACAACGTTTCCTTCCGTATCGGTAAGATAAATGGTGAACAACTTAGGCTCACGCCATTCGCTGTGATAACCCTGCCGCTTCAAGCGGGCCGCTCTACGGCCCCGCTTGCGTTTACGTTCACGCAAGCGCCCGCCGTCCGCGCTGATCACCAGGGTGTAACCGTCCAAACTTTCTTGACCGCTTAAGGCAATACGCCCCCGCAAGCGGTTATCCGGGCGACCCGCCAAGCGGCACAAACGCCGTAAGGCTTTGACATCCAATGTAATCCCCCGTCCATTCAGCACGGTACAAGCCACCTCATACGAAGGGCACAACAGCGCCATTTGTACCGCAGCGGATAACAAGTCAGGACTGACATGGCCGATCAACCCCAACACAGTTAAAGCCCAATGGGCACCGGTTCCGTTCGGCCCTCGTTTTCTGCGTCTGCCGTGCGCCTTGGCCTTGATAAAATACGGACTGTTGACCTGTATCCGCCAGCCGTTGCTCAACGTTATCGTTATCTTTCGGTGTTCCTTGTACCGCATCCCGCGTTGGCCCGCATAAACTTTGAGCAGCGACAGGAAAAACGTATCCAGCAGCAAGGCACCAAGTACGGCCTCCTGCAACTCCGCGTTGAGCCTGCCGCACTCTTCGTTTAAGGCCTTTTCCAAGCCCGCAAAATCAAGCTGTTGCGTGAACTCTGTGCTAATTTCCTGTAGCCGGCTTTCCATCCGCCGGGCAAAGTCCTGTATGATATCTTGTAGCATCGTAGTCTCCCCTTGGGTATTTCCCATCTTTGCTAAAGACCGGGGAGGATACGATGCTTCCGCTCATTTTTCACCCCCTCCAGGCGTATGTCATTTTTTGGGAATGCACCCA
>JAAETJ010000378.1 GCA_024228495.1 bacterium
TAATCACGCTCTTGGTTCTGCCGATTTTCTCACCTGTATCTTCTATCAAATCATGCTTGATTAAGGTTTTTATCGATTTCAAAACAGTTTTCCGATTTAGATTTGTGCGCATACTGAGTGTTGAAACTGCCTGATAAGAGCATCCGGTTTTTCCTGCTGCATCAGCCATCGCTACCAATACGAACTTGGCTGTAGCTGGCTTACAATCGACACCAAACGCCCAATTCAAAGCTTCATTGGACATTGCGCCTCCAATCATCTGGCAGCGGCGTAAGGTAGAGACCACGCGGCTCCCGTACGGCCAAATAGTCAGCCACTAACACGGATACCGTAGGGGGCATCTTGGGGCGCTTCGGGAATTGCAGGACCTTCGCCTTTTGGCGAATGGGCGCTATGGTTCTTGCGTCCATGGCTAAGCTACCTCCTGCTCTAGGAGTTTTGCAGCGGCCTTTTGTGCGTCTGGGGTTAGAAAATATCGGGCAACTGTTGTTTTGCGTCCGGCAAATCCGCGCACGACAATTAACTCTCTCGCTACGGGTATTCCATATTGTCGCTGAAAATCGCTTACGGTACTGTTTAGCGTGTGGTCATGGCAGAGACGTTCAGCCTGGAACCGGTGAGGCGAACCGCCACTAACGAAGTGCGAAATTACACCGTGCCGTTTTGTGCCTTTTTTGATAAGATTGCTGCGTGGTTTTTGATGTGTCGCCTCGGTTGCTGCCGGGGCGTTTTCATTAGTGTTCATGCTGCGCTTCCCTCCTTGACTTGCAACCACAGGTCAATCGCTTCACGCCGCCAACCTACACAACGCACGCTGAATACAATTTTTCTAGGGAATGTCGAATCGCGCTCGGCGATGTTGTAGAGGTGACGCTTGGTGATACCGAGATAACGCGCCGCCTGTTCGGGGCGGAGAATAGCCCCTCTTGGGTCTTGCTGGTTCATGAATTGTGCCCCTTAGTTGTTGAACTGGGGACAGATTACGACGAGGTAAGAGGGTAGCCGGGTTATGTCGCACCCGGTATAGGAGGTTGCTTTATTCTTTGCGCTTGCGCTGTATCCGCCGGCGGAAGGATTCATAGGAAATTTTGCCGTCATTGCCGTAGGTAATGTGAGCGTTACGTGGTGAGTCGACAATATGCTCTTCTGGATTGAGTCCGCAAGAATCAAGGCCACTGTATAGTAGCGGCCACAGTTCACTAGGTTGCAATTCGTCACCCAATCCATCTTTCTTTAGGGCCAGTTTGGGTATAATTGCGTTCAATAACTGGTCTTCTTCATCACTTTTCCACCTAACCTCTGCTCCTTTGCGTCCTTTTATTGCTTGGCTGGCGTGTGCGCCTTGCCCGAGGCGCGCTGAGTATTCCCAGTGATGAAGGATTATTCTTTCGGCCTGTTCAGTTGCTCTAATCGCAGAATATACTGCTAGATTCATGTCGTTGTTTTCTATGGCATGTCTAAGTAGTTCTGTGTGTTCTAGTGTTTTTTCCGCACATTGATGCTGGCTAGACAATGAATGATACTGCTCTTGTGTTTTTCCTGTTTTGCTCAATGCCCACTTGGCTCTTTCTTCAAGCAATTCAATATCGCTATATATACCTTTTGGGCGCAGTTGCCGGAGTTGTTCACAATGTTCCTTTAGGTCATTGGTTGGTTTTTGTGAGACAGTGCTAATCAAAGATTCTCGCTTCTTGCCCGGCCCTATTTTTTTGGCGATCGGTTTGCCTATTTTTTTACTCATTGCCCCGCCTCCTGCTCTGGCGCCTGCTCCGTCTTCCTCGCCACGCTCTGCGACAACAGCGCCATAGCATCACGGGCGGCAGTCGGACAAAGGTGTCCGTAGTGTTGTTCGATCATTGACGCACTCTTGTGCCCCACTAGCCGCGCAACTGTCAGCAATGGTACGCCAGCGGCCACCAAAGCCGATATAAAATGATGCCTAAGGCTGTAGAAGGCCAAGGCTGGAGGCAAGCCCCCTAGACGCTTGATGTGGGTCCACATCTTGATATGGGCCTTCTTGTCCATCCTCCTTTGGTTCACTGGTGAGGGGAAGACTAGTCCGGCCTGCGGTTTTCCCTTTTGACCCCACCATCCACGCATTATGTCTAGCAGGTCGGAAGGCAGGTCCATTACAATTTTGGCCGGTGCTGGGTGATGGCGGGTTTTCTCGGGAATCTTCACCACTCGCCCAAACGTAATATTCAATTCGGCCCAGGTCAGTGAATAGAGATCTCCAGGGCGCAATCCAGTGTAAAGCGCGCAATAGGTGAAAGGAATGGCCCAATGTGGATACGCCACTGCGTCGAGGTCCGGTAACTGCGGCTTACCGTGGGCGCGTGAATTCCGCCGACCAGCGCGAATCTCCTCGGCGAAGGAATCCAAGCCTGCGTGGAGGGATTGAATCTCGTCATTCGTAAGTAGTCGCCGGGTGGCGGCTAGGCTTGCACTTAACTTCTCGGTGCGTTCGTCATCAACTGGGCGTTCCAGGTTTACCTGCTCCAGAGGGTTAACGTCGAGAATGGGCGGATCTTGCCGGGTAGCGTGTCGCAGCATTGTTTTAAGCGCCCCATAAGCCCGTTGTAGAGTAGAATGGGCACGTCCTTCCGCCTCCCTGCACTCCTGCCATTCGAGTACATCGGAACGGCTTAAGGTCGCCATATCCCGATCCAGCCAATCGGCAAAATTGTGCCGAATCATGCCGATGGTTTCGGTTCCACTTTTTTTTCGATCCTGGTGCTTCTGGTAGATGCCTTCGAGATACTTCGTAACGGTTCTGTGTTTCGCCTGGATGGCTTCGAGGTCTGCGGCTTGCCGCGTGCGCTCCTTATCTCCCAGCACGTCCACATCATTGTTACGCCACTTGAGCGCCATTCCGGCGGCCTCCTGCGGCTTCTTCGTCGGATAGCGGCCTATGGTGGCGGTGCGCCGCTTGCCGCTAGCGTCTTGGTATCTGTAGCGCCAGCTCCCACCCGCTTTTGTCTTCATCAGATAGAAGCCGGTAATCCGTTCACAAAACAGCGTTTCCCGCTCCCTTGCTCCGCTCAGGAATCGCCGGGCGGTGGCATCGGTGATACTGGTATCTAGTGCTCTAACTGCCATGACTTTGGCTCCGTGTGACCATTGTGTGACCATTGGCGGGTCAACTACATGCACAACAGTACCCCACCATTCACTACGTGTAAAGCACAGATAAATTTATAACTAACTGTGTTATATATGTTTTTATTATTTTTCTTTTGATTTTCAGGGGGTTGAATGTTCCAGTTTTTAGGGTACTAGTTCCCTTCACACGGTGGGGGTCGGTGGTTCGAAACCACCCGCGCCTACCAATTTAATCAAGGGGTTAGGTGAAGATCCTAACCCCTTTTTAATTGGGGCCGACATTTGTACAACAACGCTATATAACTACCCATTTCGCCTATA
>JAAETJ010000379.1 GCA_024228495.1 bacterium
GATCTAATCGGCCATATCTCATCACTAGATTTCACATGATCTGCTAAAGGATTCAGTTGCTTGACCGTATCGTTGAAATCCGTATTCTGAGTGCTTATCCAATCGCTATTACTCAATCATAAAAAAAGTTCAACGAGTTCACAAGGCGCAAAAGGAGCAGTATCCCGCCGAAGCGCTCAGGTGGCTTTGATCATGCGGTTGATTCCTGTAATAGCCCTTGCCGCTTTGACCCCATTTATAATTTTAATAGGTACCGGCTTAGAAGCAGCGAACGCAAAGAGTGATATCTCTCTTTTTCTTGAGGCGGTCCGCCAAAACGATCTGAAAAGGACAAAACGGATGATCAATCAAGGCGTCGACGTTGGTGCCCGTGACGAAAGAGGACGCACTGCTTTGCTATTGGCCACCCACGAGAATCACATCGACATTGCCGAAATGTTGATCCGAGCGGGCGCAGACGTCAACGCACGAGACGATATCGCTGATAGCCCTTATTTGTATGCTGGAGCCGAAGGTCGACTAGAAATTCTGCGCATGACCGTGGCTGCTGGTGGTGACTCAACGAAAAGGGTTCAAGTCAATCATTCAGTTGATAGAGCCATACGTTAACTAAACTTGCCGGCAATACGATTACTCCAATGCGGTTGTTCCCAGGCCAACCAAAATCTGGGGGACTAACTGTCCACCTCGGTCGTCGACTCCTGCGTTACGGACGCTTCTGTCACAATTTCCGTCAACGGGGCGAGAACAGCCATAGTTTCGGCCAGGGCGGTGGCGCATTTGTCGATCAGGGCTGGTATCGCATCCCTGTCTCCACTCGCCACAGCGGTATCCAGCTCAAGTGCCGCTTTATGCAAATCAAGGGCGCCGATGGTACCCGCCACTCCAACTAACGTATGTGAGGCACGACGAGCCTCTTCCTGAAGACCGGTGTTTAGAGCGGTCTGCACGTCATCGACGGCGCCGCCATAGCGTTGATGAAACTTCACCAGTAACGAAAGATAAGCCGAATGGCTTCCTCCCACTCGCTCAAGAGCATGTTTGATATCGAAACCGGTAAGTTCCGAGATTAGCAACTCATCGGAGCTTCCTTTCCCTTCTCCCCTGGTAGATACACCAAGGCCGGGCCGATCAGCTATCCAGCGATCAAGGGTCTGGAAAAGTTCTTTAGGATCGATCGGTTTGCCCACATGATCGTTCATGCCGACGTTGAGACACTTCTCCCTGTCACCCTCAATGGCCTTGGCTGTCATGGCTACGATGGGGAGTTTTTCAAAACCTTCCATCTTCCGTATTGTTTTGGTCGCCTCGTAGCCATCCATC
>JAAETJ010000380.1 GCA_024228495.1 bacterium
TACGGCAACCCACCCGCGCATCCGGAGCCACCATGATTGCCCGCACGCTGTTCGACCCGGAACACGACACCTTTCGCGAATCCGTCCGCCGCTTTATCGACCTGCATGGTTTGATCTTGACGAAGTCCTAAAAGCATTCGAGGACGCATGATGAAACAGACAATTTTTAATCTTGATGAGGCCAGACAAAAGCGTGACCAGGGAATCAAACAGGTATCAGACAATAACGAACGATTCCTGGATGAGGCCCGAAAGACCGCACGATGCTTACTAACAGCCCGTTATGGCGCCGGTATTACAATGGATGATGTACGTAAGCATTGTCCTTTAGAACCACTACACCCGAACGCGTGGGGCTCAGTGTTTCGACATGATGACTTCGTGTTTACAGGCCAATACAGACAGTCTAAGGCGGTATCACGCAGGGGTGGGATGCAGAGAGTATGGCGGCTGAGATGAGAAAGCCTTGGCGAAAGATAGACGCCTATGTCCTGATTGCAGTGTTGCTGCTTATGCTGTTGGTGGGGTTTTATGATTGACAAGGTACAAATCGGTGATGCCACGTTATATCACGGTGACTGCCTTGATATATTACCGACACTCGATAAGGTGGATGCAGTGGTGACGGACCCGCCTTATGGATTAGGCAAGAAATGGCAAGGTGGTGGCGCGCATACAAAGGCGCGTTGGAAACTTAATGACGGCGGTCGCGCTATGGGTTGGGATGCGGATACCCCTGATATTTCTACAATTCTTGCGCTTAACCTTCCTACGATCATCTGGGGCGGCAATTATTTTGATTTGCCGCCCCGGCGTGGATGGTTATTGTGGGACAAGATTGTGCGCGAGTTTACCAGTGGTCACGCTGAAATGGCGTGGACAACGCTAGATCAGCCGATTCGTGCGTTCAATTATGCTCATGCGCAATTAGCTAGTGAAGGGAAGTCCCATCCCACGCAAAAACCCGCCCCGCTTATGCTCTGGTGTCTCAATTTTCTGCCTGATGCACAAACCGTTTTAGATCCATTCATGGGTTCCGGCACTACCGGAGTTGCTTGCGCTAACCTAGGCAGAAAGTTCATAGGCATAGAAATAGAGCGTAAGTACTTCGACATAGCTTGTGAGCGTATTGAGGCTGCTTATGCTCAGGGACGGCTATTCGCATGACTGAGGCTTTCTTTATGAAGGTAAACGGAGCTCTATACCCGTCATCGGAAAAGGATCGGGAACTGCTATCGAAGATCAGGACCGGTGAAGCGGTAAAGCTAACCTACAAGAGAGTACGCAATTACGAGTTCCTGAAGAAATGGTGGGCGCTGATTACCTTTGCTTTCGATTGTTGGGAGCCACCGGAAAATCACGTAGGCGAGAAGAACCTGGAACGCTTTAGAAAAGACATCATCATCCTTGCTGGCTTCTACGATCAGACCATAAGGCTAGACGGTGCAACTCGAGTAGAGGCCAAGTCCATATCGTTCGGCAGTATGTCAGAGGATGATTTCGACGAACTGTACTCAAAGACTATCGACGTTATCCTGAAATACGTTCTAAAGAATTACACGGGCGATGAGCTACGGTCGGTGGTCGATCAGACTATGGGGTTCGCATGAGCCGAGGGGTATGATATGAGAAAACGCCCAATAACTTTCAAGCAGGCCAATGACTTTATCGAGGCCAAGCACAGACACCACGGCCGGTGTCCTGCGGGATTTCATAACTTCTGTGTAGGCGTGGAGATTGAGGGCGAACTGCGAGGCGTGGCGATCTGTGGTAGGCCATCAAATCGAAATAACCATGATGGTTATACAATTGAGGTATTACGAGTGGCGACGGATGGCACAAAGAATGCTTGTAGTATGTTGTTGGGCGGGTGCGCTCAAGCAGCAAAGTCAATAGGCGCAGATAGGATCATCACGTACACGCTTGAGTCGGAGGGCGGAGCGTCATTGAAAGCGGCGGGCTGGACCGAGACAAAGCGCGGTATTAAATCATTTTGGATGACACCAACCAAAGGCCGGAGCGTGGCAATTGCCAGAGAACACATGGAAGAAAAAAAGGTTCGCTATGAGTTGAATTTCGGATGAGTCTTTGTCGCATTATGCAGTACGATTTTATGGATGGGACGGGCCGCTTTGATGAATATGGCGCGGAACTGTACAGTGATAACGACTTGGCGTATGGCAAACAGTATGCACTTGATTACTTAGATGCCGGATACACACTTGAACCGCTAATGAAATTCGACTTAGCTGGTTTTGTAAGTTGGTGTGATGCTCAATTGGATGAACAATGACAAGGTACAACAGACCCGCATACGCCGGTAAGACCAATGATTGAATTACCTTGGCCCCCGACCGTTAATCACTACTACACCATAGCCCGTGGCCGTAAGATCCTGTCTAAAAAGGGGCGCCAGTACCGAAAGACCGCCATTACCGAGGCGATCATCCAACAGCCCGGAAAGACTATCGAGGGGCCTGTGTCGGTCTATATTCGTGCCTATCCACCCGACAAGCGAAAACGCGACATTGATAACATTCTGAAACCCGTACTTGATGCGCTGACCACAGCGAGAGTCTATGGTGATGACTCACAGGTGACGGACTTGCGTATTGTGAAATTCAATCCATCAAAGCCCGGCAGGGTTGAGATAACAGTCTGTGGCACAGATTAACTTCCGCAAACTAGCTCAGGGCAAGCCCTGCCAAGTCAGGCTTCCCGGCTGTAACCATGACCCCGCGACCACTATACTCGCCCATTATCCGCTCTCAGGCTATACCGGAATTGGCATGAAGCCCGATGATTTCGCATTTGGGGCTTGGTGTTGCAGTCATTGCCATGACGCCGTTGATCAGCGTATATCGACCGATCACGACAAGAAAATACTCCGGCTGGCCCACGCGGAAGGTGTACTGCGCACTATGGCCGAAATTCGCATTATGAAAAAACAGGGCGAATTGCTATAATTTCAAATACCTGTGCCAGATGCACCGATAGTGAAAGAGAAGCCGAAGCGAATGACCTACACCGCGAAATGCCGTAAAAACCCACGATA
>JAAETJ010000381.1 GCA_024228495.1 bacterium
GGCCGAACACCACATCCCCGGCGTCGTTGTCACCTTTGTCAAAGACGACGAGGTATTCTTTAGCAAAGGGTACGGCAACGCCGACCTGGCAAGCCAGACGCCCATGGACACCGAGCAAACCGTCCTCACCACTGCTTCCGTCGGCAAAGCCTTTACCGCGCTGGCCGTGCTGCAACTAGCTGACGATGGCCTCATCGACTTAAACGAAGACGTGCGCCCCTATATCGACGACTTCGACCTGCCCCACAACTTCCCCGAAACGCTCACCTTTGCCAATTTACTGACCCACACAGACGGCTTTGAAACCCGCCTCATTGGCGCCGCGACCTTTTCTGAGGAGGATTTGCGCCCGTTGGACGAGACACTGGCCGACTTTACGCCGGCACAAATCTATCCTCCCGGCAAATACATGACCTACGGCAATTTTGCCGCCAACCTGGCTGGCTACCTCGTCGCTGAAATTTCGGGGATGCCTTTTGAGCAATATATGGCTGACCGGGTGCTGACCCCTCTGGGCATGAACAACAGCACCTTTGACCAGCGGCTTTCCCCAGAGATGAAAGCCCGCATGGCCACAGGGTATGAGTTTGAAAATGGGGAGCAGGTAACCATGCCCTTCTTCTATATCAACAATGCTCCTGAAGGTGGGTTGCGCACGACGGCGGCCGATATGAACAAGTTCATGCTGGCGCTCCTAAACGGCGGTGAACACAATGGTGAGCAAATTTTGCAGGCATCGACGGTGGAGATGATGTTTAGCCAGCAGTTTGCGCCACATCCCCAAATGGGTGGCATCACCTATGGCTTGTTTGAACATCTGCAAAACGGCCGTCAGCTCTTCCTGCGTGATGGCGATGGCGTGGGCACAAAAAGCCGCGTCGTTTTTATGCCCGATCAGGATTTGGGATTCTACATTTCATACAATTCTGGTGCCAACGCCCTCCGCTTGGAAATTGTGGGCGACTTTCTCAATCATTATTATCCGGCAACGGCGGCGCAAACAGCGACACCGCTCGCCAACCATCAAGAGCGTGCCGCCCAATTTGCAGGTACCTATCAAATTCTTCAGGCTGACCAAACAACCTTTGCTAAGTCGATGTACTTTTTTGACCAGCAGATCACCATTACAGCCAATGATGCTGGCTATTTGGTGGCGCAACCCTCTAGCATGGGGGACGTGATGGGCGGGTTTGATGATGAGAGCAGCCAATGGGTTGAAGTTGAACCCCTCTACTTTGAGCGTGTTGA
>JAAETJ010000382.1 GCA_024228495.1 bacterium
GCTTTGTTCACACTTTTAATTCTTTTTGTACTCTGGGTCGCTCTTTCTCACCTTTTCTTCTTCCCGTACGGGGGTACTGGGGATTTTTCGTCTTAAACGGACAATTGAGCTGTAAGGGGTCAGTTCCGGTAGGGGGCGAAATGACACGCTAAGCAACGGTTGTCATTTTTGAAGTTATATGGGAGTTATAGAAATCCTCCGTCTAAAACAGACATGAGCCCCAGAACCCCTGTCGCTGCTGGCTGTCAGATCAGTATTAACTTTGGCTTTATTTGGATCAAAAAAACTACAGCTTACAGCACCATGCCAGGGACACATCGTTAGTGAATTTCTGCATTAAGCTGTGTTAGTAGATCGAATACCATGCTGCTAGCACGTTCCATTTCCTTGAGGTATTGGGCCACTTTACTTGTGTTTCCCTTCTTAGCTTCCTCTACTGCGAACAACCCGTTCTTATGAACATGCTCATGGGGTTGCTCCAACGAGCTAAAACTCGGCAGATGGCTATATAAATGATTACCATCACCCGTGTAGTACCAGTGACCCAAACGGCACGCTGTATGGTCGGCAAGAGCGGGCATGTCCTCCAGTCTCCCATTGATAATGCCGGCATAAACCATGTTCTTCCAGATTACATGGTCCATCTTGACAGCCTGAATAAAGGTATCAGTGGAACTGTTGCTGATCACTCCATTCATGTGCTCCGATAGGGCAACCACCTGCGAAACGCCGGCACGAATTTGTTCTGCCGATGCGGCAACATCCGAGCTTGTCGATTGAACCGCTCCGATATCTGAAGAGGCATCTTTGGTCTGCACTCCTATCTTTCCAACCAGAGCAGCAATTTCTTTACTAGCTTCGTTGGCTTTCTGCGCTAGGCTCCTTACTTCATCGGCGACTACTGCAAACCCTCGCCCTGACTCTCCAGCTCGTGCTGCTTCGATTGCAGCATTGAGCGCCAATAGGTTTGTCTGGTCAGAAATCCCCCGTATCACTCCGACAAACTCCTCAATTTGCTGAGAGACAGAGAGCAGGCCCTGTATTTTTCCATTGCAAAGACCTGAATTTTCTTGAACTTCTTCCACCCGTTGGAGAATGGTATTGACGGCTTTCTGACTCTCTTCGAATATCACCATGGATTCACTCATGGATGCTTTTTCAGAGCGTAAGCTTTCCGCTGCTGTGCCAATCGAATCTCTGATGCTCGAAACTAAATGAATTCCATCCAACCAGGAGGGTAAAAAGGTATCCTGTCCGTCATTACCTTGATTCTGGGTTTCAATGGCGGCTGATAATTGGTTGGAGAGTTGGATATTTTCTGCAGACAGAGCTTCTTTTTCGTCACGTAGTTGTTCAAGCTTTTTTGCCATCTCAGATATTTGCTTTTTAAGTTTTCTTGAAGAGAACATTTTATTTTTCCCGTGAGTTGCACTTACAAATTGAAGTCACGTTATATCGAAGAGATGAAAAGATACGCTAACGATCTTGCCTGTGTCTTTTGACGATATCTGTGACGGTATTTTTGCTGATACCTAGATCGCGAGCAATCCAGCGGTAACTTCTTCCATCCATAACGGCTTTAAGAACCTTTGGAGCCAGTCTGTCTGACTTTGGACGCTGGCCTGTCTGGCGTCCGAGCTTTTTTCCTCTTGCTTTTGCGGCAGCAAGGCCAGATTTGACACGCTCACTCAATAGGTCGCGTTCGAACTGCGCGATTCCGGCTAGCAGGGTAGCCATCATTCGCCCATGAGGTGTGTCGAGTTCGAAAGTCATGCCGCTCATAGCGATAACCGAGACTTTCCAACCAGCGAGCCGGTTCAGTGTATCCAGCAGATCATGTGTGGAGCGTCCCCATCGAGAGAGCTCTGTGACGAGCACAACATCAATCTTGCGGGCCTGTGCAAGGTCTAAGATACGGTTTCTTACAACGCGATTTGCTTTTGCTCCTGAAGCCGTTTCCTTGAAGACCTCAATCACCTCAAAGCAGCCCCTATCTGCAAATGCAATAAGTTCTGCGATCTGCCGTTCACAGGACTGATCAGAGGTGGAAACCCTGGCATATAGAGCGGCGCGCTGTCCCAATTGAACCCCTTTGAATTTTGGTATTGCAAGTTACTGATTTTACTGGTGTCATTTTCGTCCAAAATAGACTTTAGATCAACTGGGACGAACTACCATGCCAAGGCGCCATATTCTGACTGAACGCCAACGCTCTGCGTTGCTGGACCTTCCAACTGACGAACCGTCATTGCTGAAACACTATACTCTTGCAGATGACGATCTGGACTATATCCGTGAGCGTCGTCGTTCAGAGAACAGGATGGGGTTTGCGCTACAACTATGCGTACTGCGATATCCAGGTCGATTACTCTATCCAGGCGAGATGATCCCGAACGAAGTACTTGCATTTATTGGCGCACAACTTGGCCTTACAGGTGATGCATTGCTTTCGTATGCTGTCCGTAGACAGACCCGACAGGAGCATGTGGAAGCCTTGCGAGCCATTTATGGTTATAAGAGTTTCTCCGGCCGGGGAGCACGGGATCTGAAGGATTGGCTTTATAGTCAAGCCGAAGATGCTCGATCAAATGAGGACCTTGCCCGGGCGTTTGTTGATAAGTGTCGCCAGACACAGACCATCCTACCCGGAGTGTCGACCATAGAGCGTCTCTGCGCAGATGCACTGGTCATTGCTGAGCGTCAGATTGAAACACGGATAGCAGGGCGTCTAAATGACCGGAGGCGTCAACAACTTGATGCAATGCTGTATGACATAGTCGATGGTCACGTAACCCGCTTTGTCTGGCTGCGCCAATTCCAGGTAGGCAACAATTCGGCAGGGGCAAGCCGTTTGTTGGACCGGTTGGAGTTTTTGCAGAGTCTTGAGCTGACTCCAGACATGCTGCTGGGTGTACCACCCCATCGAATTACCCGCTTGCGGAGGCAAGGAGAACGCTATTTTGCTGATGGGCTGCGCGACATATCAGGAGAGCGACGACTCGCCATTCTGGCAGTTTGCGTTGTGGAGTGGAGCGCGGCCATCGCTGATGCTGTCGTGGAAACCCATGACCGAATTGCCGGCAAGACTTGGCGGGAGGCAAAGAAGCTCTGTGATACGCGTATTGATAATGCCAAAAAGGCAGTACATCAAACCCTTCGCTCTTTTACCAGCCTGGGGGCGGCGTTGCTTGAAGCGAAAGAGGACGGTGCATCCGTTGAACAGGCAGTCACATCCTGTTCGGGCTGGATCGGCCTGCAGGAGCTAGTCGCCACGGCAACCCGGCTGACCAAAACTATGTCAGATGATCCGCTTGCTCATGTCACACAAGGGTATCACCGGTTCCGGCGCTATGCGCCCCGGATGCTCCGGACACTGGACATCGAGGCTGCCCAAGTAGCTACCCCGCTCATGGCTGCCGCTAATATGATCAAGGATGGGCGGGACGGCCAGAACCCTCAGATAGCTTTTCTGCGTCGAACGTCGAAATGGCACCGATACATAAACACTCAACCGAATGGTGATACTCGACTTTGGGAGATCGCTGTTTTGTTCCATCTACGCGATGCATTCCGATCTGGAGATATCTGGTTACGCCATTCCAGACGCTATGCCGATTTAAAACAAGCCTTGGTGCCTATTCAAACTGTACAGGCTACAGCCAGATTAGCGGTTCCGTTCAATCCCAAGGATTGGCTTGCTGATCGGAGAGCCAGGATGGAAACAGGATTGAAGCGGCTCGCTAAAGCTACTCGAGACGGTTTGATCCCGAATGGCAGCATTGAAAACGGTGTCCTGCAGATTGACCGGCTGACAGCCAATCCCGCAGTTGGAGCA
>JAAETJ010000383.1 GCA_024228495.1 bacterium
GCATAGGTTCCTTAATCTCCTCGCTGTTGATTACGCGCAATAATCACCTCATATTCCCGCATCAGGCCTTGTACAATCGAGGGCCAGGTAAAATGTGCCTCTACATAGCTACGCCCCGCCGAACCCATAGTCTTACGCCTTACCGAATCACCAAGTAGTTCAATAATGGCTTTCGCCACTTTGTCCACATCGCAATGCGTAACCAGCCCGCCACCTGATTCCACCACCTCGTTATAAATCTTAACCTGATCTGAAATTACCACAGGTAGCTTACAAGCCATGGCCTCGACCACGGTCATGCCAAAGTTTTCGGTATAAGATGGCAAGGCAAACACATCGGCATCCACATATGCATCAAGCACTTCTGCTCCATCCAACGTATCCACGAAAAACGTGCTTTCCTTTAACCTATGCTCATCAACCCATGCCTTGACTTTTTCGCCATAGTTATCGTTGTCTGGCCCCACTAACACCAGCTTTGCCTCAGGATAATACTGATGCACTTGTGCAAAAGCAGGTACAAGAATGTCGAGACCCTTAACTGGGTGTAACCGGCCGAGAAACAACACCAGTGGCTCGTTCCCCAATCCCAGTTCAGTACGAAAACCACCCCGCGCTGGCAAGCACTCGAAGTGACTCCAATCCAGACCGTTGGGAATTACAAACGACGGAGCTCTCAGCCCAAGAAATGCGACCCGTTTACGCTCTTCTTCAGTGGTAAAATGGATCGCACTGGCAGCGTTTAAATTGGGGAGGTCAAATATGCGCTCATAAAACCGTTTGAGCAACACGCTGCCGCGAGTGCTGCGCTTGTATAGATAAGGATCAAGACTGCCGTGTGGCCTGATGATATAGGGTATGCCCTGTTTCCGCGCCACATAGGCGGCATAGGTGGGTGGGAAACGATACAAACCGTGAATATGGAGGATGTCAAAGTCTGCGCAGTGCCTCTTTAAGTATTGCATCAAAGGGATTGAATATAGCAACGAGACATTTTGTACCGGAAAATAATGGATTTTTGCACCCTGCCATACC
>JAAETJ010000384.1 GCA_024228495.1 bacterium
TATGGATCACGAAGATGATGATCCCGGCACCAGCTGGAACGAGCGCTCTCGTGACCGGGAACCTGAACTGATGTCGCCAAGGCAGGCCTGGCGGGCCATTCAGGCGGCGGTCCCCGAGGACGCCATCATCTCCACCGATATTGGCAATAATTGCGCCATCGGCACTGCCTATCCAAGCTTTGAGCAGGGCCGCAAATATATGTCGCCTGGTCTGTTTGGACCTTGCGGTTATGGCTTCCCCGCTATCCTTGGTGCCAAGATCGGCTGTCCTGATGTGCCAGCCATCGGCTTTGCCGGCGATGGAGCGTTTGGTATTTCCATGAATGAAATGAGTGCCTGTGGCCGCGATGACTGGCCACCGATCACCATGGTTATTTTCCGCAACTATCAATGGGGCGCAGAAAAACGCAACACGACGCTTTGGTACAATGATAATTTTGTCGGTACCGAACTCGATCGCGGCGTCAGCTACGCCAGGATTGGTGAAGCCTGCGGAGCCAAGGGCGTACAAGTTGCCTCAATGGAGTCGCTGACCAGAGAACTGACCGCAGCAGTGGCCGCGCAAAAAGATGGTGTCACTACTTTTATCGAGATCATACTCAATCAGGAACTGGGCGAACCGTTCCGCCGCGACGCAATGAAAACCCCAGTCGTGGTGGCAGGCATCGATCCCGTTGACATGCGCGAGCAATAGTAGTTAGCGTGGCCCTGGAAACAGGGCCGCGTTATTTTTTAAGACTGTGCCTGCGCAACAGTGACAGCGATCATGCGATAAACATCTAGCGCACTACAACCGCGCGAGAGATCGTTGGCGGGTTTGGCAAGGCCCTGCAAGATCGGGCCAATGGCTTCGGCCTGCCCTATACGCTCGGCAATCTTGTAACCGATATTGCCAGCTTCAAGATTTGGGAAGACCAACACATTGGCGCTCCCCTTGATTCTTGAACCAGGAGCTTTGGCGGCGCTCACCTTTGCGACAAGGGCAGCATCCAGTTGCATCTCCCCTTCAACCAACAAATCCGGACGCTCTTTTTGAGCCAAACGGGTTGCCTCGCGGACCTTGTCAACGAAGGGATGTTTGGCGCTACCATTTGTTGAAAAGGACAGCATGGCAATGGCTGGTTCGATGCCCATAAGGGCTTTCACACTATCAGCCGAGGCGATAGCGATTTGTGCCAACTGGCTGGCATCTGGATCAATCACCATCGCACAATCGGCGAAAAACAAAACGTTATTGGTATTCTCAAGTGGCGCGGTCAACATCATCATGAAGAAACTGGATACCAGCTTGGAGCTTGCTGACGTCCCGATAATCTGGATAGCGGCACGAACCGTATCTCCCGTTGTATGCACGGCCCCGGCGACAGAGCCATCAGCCAATCCCTTACGCACCATCATGGCAGAAAATTCCAATGGCCTCGCAACGACCCTGCGAGCCTCATCAAGCGTCATGCCCTTGTGCTGGCGCAGTTCATAATAGGTTTGCGCAAAAGACTCGAACCAATCCGAACTGGCCGGGTCAATAAGCTGCACGGGTACACCAGAAATTTCATGCGGTTGAACAAGCGGGCCTTGATGACCAGCGTCGCTCAATAAACTGATCTGGGCCAGACCTTCACTAGCAGCCTTGAGGGCACCTTTGACAATGCGCTGATCATCACCCTCCGCCAGTACGATATGGCGTGGATTTGCGCGTGCGCGATCAAGAATATCTTCAAATGGTTTCATGGCAGCCTCCTTTTTTGATAAGGCTAATGTAATTTACGTGCACTTGCCATCGAGATTTCTATCTGCGAATGCGGTGAGACTTTTAATGGCTGGTCGGAACACGATTAAAGCAGGCTGCAATATCGATTTTCATTTGTGCAAATTGTTCCAATGAACAATACTTATTTTTTTAAAAAAAGCTATTGCTTTATGCAAACAAGGAGATCCTATGAAGATCCAGCCTTTCACCGGCAGCTTTACACAGCAAGAAGCTATTAGTGATACCGCCATCGCTGCGGCAGTTGATGTGCTGCGCACTGGCCGACTTCATCGGTACAATACGCACATTGATGAAGTCTCATACACTGCCCAACTCGAACGCGAATATGCTGATTATCAGCAAAGCACCTATTGCCTGGCCTGCGCGTCGGGCGGATATGCCATGAGCATTGCCTTGCAAGCGGCTGGGCTTGAGCCAGGCGAAACTGTTTTAACCAATTCGTTCACACTGGCCCCCGTGCCAGGCTCCATCGTAAATGCCGGAGGGCTACCTGTCTTTGTTGAGATTACCCATGATCTTGTGCTTGACCTTGAAGACCTCACAGAAAAAATCACATCAAGCCGGGCTCGATTTTTATTACTTTCGCATATGCGTGGTCACCTTGTTGATATGGACCGATTGATGGACATTGTTGTGAGCAATGATTTGATCCTGATCGAAGACTGCGCTCACACTATGGGCGCCAAATGGAAAAAACAAAAAAGTGGTAATTTTGGCCTGGCATCTTGCTTTAGCACCCAAACCTACAAACATCTAAACTCCGGAGAAGGTGGACTTTTGACGTCAGATGACGCCGAGTTCATGGCGCGCGCCATTATGTTGTCCGGTTCTTATATGTTATATGACCGGCATGGGGCTGCCCCGGCCCGCGAAACATTCAACTACATTCGCCTTGATACTCCCAATTGCTCTGGGCGCATGGACAATTTGCGTGCAGCAATCCTGCGACCACAACTAACTGAGCTTGAAACCAATATAAAACGCTGGAACGAACGCTATCGAGCCATCGAACAGCGCCTTGCCAATTGCGATGCTATCCGCGTTCCAGTGCGCCCACCCAACGAGTACTATGTCGGCAGTTCCATCCAGTTTTTAATTATGGGTATTTCCGCGAGCAGCGCCCGCGACTTTCTCAATGCCAACAAGCAACTTGGCGTTGAGCTTAAATGGTTTGGCGATGACGAACCGGTCGCCTTTACCAGTAATCACAAAAGCTGGCTCTACATAAACAAGCAATCTCTGCCCAAAACGGATGCTATCCTCTCAGGGCTTTTCGACATGCGCATTCCCCTGACTTTTTCGCTTGCCGATTGTGAACACATCGCCAAGATAATTGTTGAATGCGCCCATCAAAAGTAATCATCAAGGAGCATTACAAATGACATTGAAGCAGGCAACAATGAAGCGGCGCTGAAATATGCGCGCGAATTGGATAAATGGGATGGCTCACATCAAATATCTGATGAATTAACAGCTTGGGTGTTGCTCCCCAACACCATCTTTGAAGATGCCTGTCCAGCGAGGGCAAGCTACGCATCAGCTCAACTCAATCTTCCAGATTAAGCCGGATCGCAGCGGACCATGCATGGGCGGTGAGGCCTTCGGCTTCGCCGAGTGTTACAGCTGCTGGCGCAAGCGCGCGTAAACTCTCAGCGCTGCATTTCAGCAGACTGGTGCGTTTCATGAAGTCGGTGACGCCAAGCGCTGAGGAGAACCGCGCCGAACGAGCCGTAGGCAACACATGGTTAGTGCCAGCTACATAGTCGCCTATCACTTCGGGAGTATAGCGTCCCAGAAAAATAGCACCAGCATTGGTGATCTGTTCGGCCATCGCATCGGGATTTTCCGTGGCGATCTCCAAATGCTCTGCAGCAAGGCGATTGCACAATGGCACCGCATCATTAAGCTCATCCACTAATATGATAGCCCCAAATTCTTTCCAGCTTTGGCGGGCGATTTCATGGCGCGACAAAGTTGTGAGATAGGCTTCAACCGCTTCCACAACACGGTTAGCAAATGCGGTGTCATCGGTAATCAGGATCGATTGCGCTGATGTGTCATGCTCGGCTTGCGCCAGCAAATCGATAGCGATCCAGTCAGGATTGTTTTGCGCATCCGCAACGATCAGTACTTCCGATGGCCCGGCGATCATGTCAATACCAACCGTGCCATAGACTTGGCGCTTGGCGGCGGCCACATAGGCATTGCCCGGCCCGACAATCACCGAAACCGACGCTATACTATCGGTCCCATAAGCAAGCGCTGCCACAGCCTGCGCCCCGCCAACTCGGTAAATTTCGTCAACACCAGCGATCTTTGCAGCGGCCAGCACGGCTGGATTGATTTTTCCATCGGGCATCGGCACAACCATGGCGAGGCGCTCGACACCTGCGACCTTGGCAGGAATGGCGTTCATTAAAACAGAGCTTGGATAAGCGGCAGTGCCTCCAGGCACGTACAGCCCGGCAGCCTCCACTGGGGTCCAGCGCTGACCCAGTTCAACCCCCATGTCATCCGTATAATGCTCGCTGACCGGTTTGTGACGCCCATGATGATCCTTGATGCGCTTTGCGGCGAAGGCAAGCGCCTCTACAACCTTGGGATCGACCTTTGTTACAGCCTCGTCGATTTCGCTTGTGCTCACCTTGATACCGTGCGCGCGCAAATCAATGCGGTCAAATTTTTGCGACAGCTCAATCAATGCCTCGTCGCCGCGCGCCCGCACATCCTCGACGATGGCGCAAACAGTCTGCTCGACATCAAGCGAAACCTCACGCTTCATCGACAAAAGCTCGATAAAGCTGGCTTCAAATCCGTCCTTGCTGGCATCAAGCCTGATCGGCATAGGTCTACCCTTCGTGTTCCGGCTTTGAGCGCACGCTCCAGCCTTCGCCAAGATCGGTCAGTTCGGCCTCTATACATTCCACATTGAGACGGATTGAACAATGACCGGCAAAAACCAGCTCAATATTGCCCGATGGCTCCTCACCCGCCTCAAAGCGCATGGTCAGCAATGATAAGGTAGTATTGCGTTTGCCAATTTCAATATTTTTCAACTGCACAGCGTTTACATGATCAAAGCGCAAAGCGCAGCGGTGCCGCTCATAAGGCTTTTTACCGCTCTTGTTACCAGTTCGCGCCTGTTGCCAGTCAAAGCGGTTCATCAGCGCCACGAAACGATGGCTTGCGGGTTCCCATGTCATATCGACCGTGCGCAAGATCGCATCTTGCATTTGAGCCGACAGCGCGTCGAGATCAGCCTGCTCAAGCGCCACAAGTTTCAAGCTGGTCATTCGCTGAGCCGTTCGATAATGGCACCGCAAGCCGAGAGTTTTTCTTCAATGCGCTCAAAGCCGCGATCAAGATGATAAACGCGGTTGACAATGGTGTCACCCGACGCCACCAGACCACCAATGACCAATGAAGCCGACGCGCGAAGATCAGTAGCCATCACCTGCGCGCCGTGCAGCTCGTCAACGCCCGTAATCTCAGCGGTATCACCCGACAGCGAGATATCCGCGCCCATGCGCATCAGCTCGGCAACATGCATAAAGCGGTTCTCGAAAATCGTTTCGCGCACCGTTGACTTGCCCTTGACGAGCAGCATCATGGCCATGAACTGGGCTTGCAAATCGGTTGGGAAACCCGGGAAGGGTTCCGTTTCGACTTGCACGGGTTTCAGCGTTTTTTCGCCGCGTGTAACCTGAATACCGCCCTTTTTGATCTTGATACTCACTCCAGCTTCGATCATCAGATCAAGCGCCGATTGCACATGGGTTGGGTCCGCGCCCTCAAGGAACACATCCCCCCCCGTTGCTGCCACAGCCATCGCATAAGTGCCCGCTTCAATACGGTCGGGAAGTACGGTGTGCACCGCGCCTTCAAGCTGCGTCACGCCCTGGATTTTCAAAGTGTGGGTATCAATACCTTCGATCTTCGCTCCCATTTTAACCAGACAGCGCGCCACATCGCCGATTTCTGGTTCAGCAGCAGCATTTTCAATGAGGGTTTCCCCGCGAGCCAGCACAGCTGCCAGCAAACAATTATGGGTGGCACCAACAGAAATTAGCGGGAAAGTTATCTTGCCACCCATAAGGCCGCCGCGCGGGGTACGCGCAATCACGTAACCATCTTCAAGTTCAATCTTGGCTCCGAGCTTTTTCAACCCCTCCAGATGCAGATCAACGGGACGAGTACCAATTGCGCAGCCCCCGGGCAGCGACACCCGTGCCTTGTGCTCGCGGCCAAGCAGAGGCCCCAGTACCCAGAAACTGGCGCGCATTTTGGAGACCATCTCATAGGGGGCCGTGGTGTCCCAGATATCGCGCGACGTCAGATGAAAGGTATCGCCTTGCATCTTGCTTTGGCCCGGGCGCTTGCCGGCAATCGTGAAATCAGTACCGTGATTACGCAATATACGCCCTAGCTGCCCCACGTCAGCGAGGTTTGGCACATTTTTCAAGGTCAGAGTATCGCTCGTCAACAACGAGGCGATCATCAATGGCAAAGCTGCGTTTTTAGCGCCCGAAATGCTGATTGTACCGTTCAAAGACTGACCACCGGTTATTTTTATGCGATCCATTCAGTTTTTCCGCCCATTCAATTGCATTGCTATGACCAGTTTTCGCACGTCACCATAATAAATGGGAAAATTTTAATCAATTGTTTGAAAAAAGTCTTTAACTACTTGTTTCCATCATGCCCATTCTTTCCAAAGCATGAACTTTTAGACCAACAGGGCTCACTCGTCATCCAATTTCTCAGAACCAGGCTCAGCTGGTTCGCTATCGGGGTCGCTGATCCCTGATTTGACGGGCTTTGTATCCCCGCCCAAAGCATCGCGCCCCCGCATCTGGCGCTTGCGTCTTTTAAGATTGTCGCGCAGCTGTTTGACCAAACGCTCCTTGCGCTTTGCCGCGCGCTTCTGACGATCTGAATTTACCACGCTTGCCCCCTTTTCTGGCGTCTACCTGTATCTATCTTGCTACATCATAAACAGCTTTTACAAAGGCGCAACGAAGTCCTTTGATTGTCCTGCCACTGCGCTATATCACGACAGGTCACTTTTGCTGGCAAGAGGGCTTGCGATTTGCGCAAAGCTATGGCAGTTTCGCCACCTGCAATAAGGTTACGCCGAGCGACTCGGCCTCCTTGTCGCCGCTGTAGCTCAGTGGTAGAGCGCATCATTGGTAATGATGAGGTCGAAAGTTCAATTCTTTCCAGCGGCACCA
>JAAETJ010000385.1 GCA_024228495.1 bacterium
AAAATGAAATACCTTTCATTGAGGCGGATTTCGACAATCCCAGAAAATCCGATAATTTGGGTATAATCGTCAAATCAAATCCCGAAAAATCAATATATACTCATCTTACCCAATTAGCTTGTAGTTTGCCTGTGTTATCACCCTGAAGTTATCTGTCACGGTGTCGCGGAATTCGGGCCATTTGTTGGGCAGGGTTTTTCTGAAGAAGTTGAGAATTGCTTCGGTGAAGTCGTCGAAATGGTCGTAGTGTCTGTTGTGGGTGACATGTTTGTGCATGATACCCCATAATCGTTCGATCGGGTTCAAATGCGGTGCATAGGACGGTAAAAAATGCAGTTTTATCCGTCGTTCTGCAGCATTCAGCCAAGGCTGCAAGACTTTTGCGTGATGATAGCGAGCGTTATCGAGAAAGACATGAATGATGCGCTTTGAAGGATAGGCACTTTCCAGTTTTTGCAGCAATTGGCGGGTGCTTTGGGCATTGATCTTTTCGGCCTCGACAAACTGGAACTGAAAGGTTTCAAGATTAAGCATCCCGTGAATATTCAGCCGCTTGCGACCGGATGTGGCGGTAATTGCCGGACGGGTTTCACGCAAAAACCAGCCATAAGCTGGTCTTGCCTGGTACTCGGGATGCACACCATCACCAAACACAACAGTCTCATCGTTCATCATTTGGTTGCAAAGGCTGTTGTACTGTTTAATGAATTCGCGCTGCTCGTCTTCTTTGGCATCAAACGGCAGGCGCTTTGGCATCTTGTAGACAAAGCCAAGCCGAGCCATCAGTTTAATTGCGCCTGAGCGCGAAAAGATCTGCCCGCAGTTGCCTTTAACATAGGCGCGCACCTCATTGGTCGAGCGCGGCGGATGCAGGTTCAAATGCTTTCTCAACTCACCTTCTTGTTTAAAAGAAAGGTGCCCTTCACGCTTCGAATAAGGCGAAAGACATAAAAATCGCAAATTGTGTTTGATAAAATGGCGGCGCCATTGGCGCACCGTCTCCGCATCCAGATAAAGAGCATCAGCTACCTGATCCACCTTCCAGCCATTGTCCAAAAGCAAAAGCGCATTGGCGCGGCGAACAATCAGGCCATCAGCCTTGCGACGCCGCAAAACCCGCTCAAGTTCCGTTCGCTCTTCTTGCGTTAGTGAAAATGATTTGCCTGGTGCCATGCCGCAGTTGTAGAATCCATCCTAAACAGTTTGGCAAGAAAAATCTCAAACTGATTTATTGGGGAGTCCGAGTATATCTAGCAGGATGCGGTTCTTCAGAGTTTGATGCCAGCGTTCTATCTTGCCCTGGGTCTGCGGGTGATAGGGTGCGCCACGAACATGATCCATGCCTTTGCCATCCAGCCACTGGGCCAGATCACCGGATATGTAACAGGGGCCATTATCGGATAACAGTCGCGGCTTGTGCACCACGTTGGCCATGCCGCACCCTGAAGCCTGAAGTGCCATTTCCAATGTATCGGTCACATCCGACGCGCTCATGGTGGTGCACAGCTTCCAGGCGATAATGTATCGGGAGTAATCATCCAGGATCGTTGACAGATAAAACCAACCCCAGTCAATGACTTTCAAATAGGTGAAGTCTGTCTGCCACAGTTGGTTGATGGCTGTTGTCTTGTCCCTGAACTCACTGGCGGCCTTGATGACGATGAACGCTGGACTGGTGATCAGATCATATGCCTTCAAAAGCCGGTATACTGAGCTTTCAGATACAAAATAGGCTTGGCAGTCTGTAAATGTCACCGCCAGTTCACGCGGAGACAATTCAGGCCGGTCAAGAGCCAGATTAATGATGCGGGTTTGCACATCTTCCGGCACACGGTTCCAGGCCCGGGTGGGACCGGAGCGTTTATCTTCCAGTCCTGCTTCACCAAACCGCTGATATAAATCATACCAGCGATAAAAGGTTGGCCGCGACACACCCAGCTTATCAAGTGCCACCTTGGCAGGCAGATGTGATCCCTCAACAATACGAATGATTTCCAGTTTCTCAGACGCAGGATACCTCATTCGATATCCTCCCCATTCGCGATCATGCTTTTTTTGAG
>JAAETJ010000386.1 GCA_024228495.1 bacterium
ATGGAGTGGGTTACCCGCATATACCGGGCCCTGGAAGAGAACCAACTGCAACTGTTTGCCCAGAGCATCAATCCGATGGTAAAGGCACCAGGGAAGCAGCTACATTATGAGCTTCTTATTCGAATGCAGAGCGATGAGGGCGGCATAATTCCACCGGGGTCGTTCCTACCGGCTGCCGAGCGCTATAACCTGATTGCCATGCTTGATCGCTGGGTGATCAACAACAGTTTTTGCCTGTTGATGAAGCATGGTGCATTTTTATCCAATATTGGTTTGTGTTCAATCAACCTCTCCGGTCAGTCATTGACTGAGGATGGCTTTTTAGACTTTATAATTAACCGGTTTGATGAAACCGGGATGCGTGCGGAAAAGATCTGCTTTGAGATTACAGAAACTGCCGCAATAGCCAATCTATCCAAGGCGTCTAACTTTATCACCACCTTACGCAGTATTGGCTGCAGTTTTGCCCTGGATGATTTTGGCAGTGGACTCTCCTCATTCGGCTATTTGAAAAATCTCCCGGTGGATTATCTGAAGATCGACGGGATGTTTGTAAAGGATATGGTAAACAATCCGATTGACCGCGCCATGGTGAAATCTATTAATGAGATCGGGCAGGTCATGGGGATGGAAACCATTGCGGAATTTGTTGAGAACGAAGAAACAATCGCGTTGCTGGGTACGATTGGCGTTGACTATGTACAGGGCTATGCCTTCGGACGTCCAGCCCCTCTGCTCGACATACTTAATGGCGCATAGACCACATCTTAATCC
>JAAETJ010000387.1 GCA_024228495.1 bacterium
CACTCCAGTCGCCCTATGGGCTCCTTACGCGCAACGCCATCCCACGCCCCATGCACAACCTCACAATGTCAATCTTACAAACCCCACAAGTGGTGCACTTTTACGCCGCCCCGCCGGTGCATTTTTACTCCGGCGTTGACATTGTTCATTGCGATGTAGAATAAGCTTGGAGAAAAGATTACTTAACTCATTAAAATTAAATGTAATTACTGTCGATTAATTTCACAGATATATAATATATTTCTCATAGAATACATGCTCATTTGAGTTTTGAAATAGTTTCTGCTTAGCTTCAGAAATATCAAAGAGTCAATTAATACTGGAAAGAGACGTCCTGTATTTTTGCTCATGAATGGCCGTGTAGCATGTATCGCAAGTCAAATAAAATCATCGCCAAATTGGCTCGGCTTACATGCTGGTTGAAAGGCGCATATGCCGATAAAAGCGGTGCATCAGCGATCATGTTTGGTTTGTTATTACCTGCACTGCTCGGCTTTAGCGGCTTGGCTATTGATGCTGTTTTTTGGGTAACAACCCATAATAAACAGCAATCCGCGACAGATCAGGCGGCTATTACGGCGACCCATTTTCTCTATCGAGGCGCAAGGGATTCGGTATTGTTGGGAACAGCCAATGAGCATCTTGCCAGACTATATGTCAACGAATTTAAAGATTTTTCGGTTCAGGTCAATAATCCTCCAAGCAAAGGCACACATGCGGGAGATAATCATGCTGTTGAAGTTATTGTCAGTAAGGTACAGCCAGCATTTTTTGCCAAAGTTTTTGGCGTAGAAGAGGTCACCGTGAAAACCAGAGCGGTTTCTTGGTACCATGCTTCTAGTGATTATTGTTTACTGGCACTTCACAAAAACATAGACCAGGCGATTACATTGTCCGGCTCTATCCATGCAGACTTAAAATGCGGAATTGCCTCTAATTCGGATAGTATGGAGTCTATTTATTTATCGGGCAGTGCATGGATTTCTTCGCCAGCGATTACGGCGGTCGGAGATATTATGGTCAAGGGTTCAGCCTCACTAAATGATGGCCTTCATCCACTTATGCCTTATTCGCCGCCCATAACCGACCCCTATGGGCCGGCAGGACGTAATTTGCAGGTCCCGAACTTTCCCACCAGCTGCAAAGAGCGCAATACGGTCATCACTAAGGATACAGTTTTGGAGCCCGGACGCTATTGCGGTGGCATCCATTTTTCGGGTGGCAATATCACGCTTAAACCCGGCACCTATATCATTGACAAGGGAAGCTTTAAGGCAACAGGGGGTACAATGCTCACAGGTGAAGGCGTCACGATTGTTCTGACAGGAAGCGGCAATAATTACGCCGGGTTGGATATTGCCGGTAACACATCCATGTCCTTGCACGCTCCAACAACCGATCCCACGTTCAAAGGGATCTTATTTTTTCAAGACCCGGAGGCACCAGACTATCAGGGTTCCAAATTACGTACCAACAAAATACTTGGCAATGCCGATATCGCCCTCTCCGGCGCCATCTATTTTCCCAAACAAGAGGTGGTGTTCTCTGGCGGGGCGAACGGTAAAACAAATTGCCTGCAACTCGTTGCGAATCAGATCACGATAACGGGTCAAGCCAGCATCACCAATAGCTGTGATCTCTCGAATGGAACCGACCAAATAGCTCGCCTGAGCATTAAGTTGGTGGAATGATATGCTCCCACCCAACTCAATCATATCGCGACGAGCGCCGCCCTCACTTCACCGTCTGCAACAATTGTTCCCTATGTTTGCATGTGAGAGAGGGACATTTGCCGTTGAATTTGCATTCATGGCCCCGATCTTATTATTAATGCTGCTTGCTGCCTATGACGTATCGACGATTATTCAGGACAAGATGATCTTGCAAAATGCCACCCGTGTTGGCATCCAATATGGGCTGATAAGGCGCCCGGTTCAGGGTGATTTGCAACAGGTTGAAAATGCCGTTCAGTCCTCCTTGCCAGATGACTGGATGACACGCAAAGCCCCTTATGCCCCTAATATTACAGCAACATTGCAGTGCGAATGCAGCTTGTCTGGGGCAACAGTCTGCTCTTCAGGCTGCCCATCAGGAGAATTCAGACTGAGCTACCTCAATGTCGAGGTCAAAAAGACCAGCAAATATCTTTTTCAGTATCCTGGACTTGGGGAAAGTATCAATCTGTACGACAAATCTATTGTGAGGTTGCAATGAGAACAGCCAGGTTACGATTTACTCCCGCAATTGCTTTTGGGCGCTCCTGTCATGTCCTGCGTACTCTTCGCACCAAGGGCCTGGTGAGCAACAATTCTGGTGCTGCTGGTGTTGAGATGGCGCTCGTATTCCCGTTTTTTTTGATGCTTGTTCTCTTCATATTTGAAGCTTGTCGTTTTCTTTACAGTCAAGCAGAGCTTTCACATGCGCTGCACGGCACGACCCGCCACGCAATGGTGATAACTGATTCAAGTTCTGATCAGTTAAAAAATGAACTGACCAAACAGTTCTCAATATTGAAAAAGGCAAACTTGCAGTCGTTTAACCTGACGCAAAATGTCAATGCCGACTATTCTCGTTCCATTACGATTTCGGTCGCCTATCGGTTCGATTTTTTAGTCCCCGAACTGATTGGCATGGACAATATCACGATCAACAAACAGGATAAATTCCTGAGTGAGTAATCGCTTAAGAGTATAGAAGCTATCTGACAGGCCGATAAGCCCAGCAGGCTAGTTCGCGCGTTTTTATGATAGATATATAATTTAGCCGAGCAGGTAGACAAGGCCACGCATGCCAATAGCGAGCGTAGCATAAACACCAAGGAACAAAGGCACCCAAAAGGCCAGGATAACCGGCATATTGACCTTGGTCAGCACAGGATGTTTTTTGCGTTCTACTTTGAGACGTTGCCGACCCCGGTTCTCATTGCCCCATCTGATCACCAGATAGTGCCACCCAAAGGTCAATCGGATATCACTCGTATCTTTACTGGCTGCCGATGCACTTTTGTTTACAAGCACTCGGTCGATTTCAGCGCGTTGTTTATCACTAAGACTTGCCGCCGTTTGCGGATCGATCCCGTTCCAAAACCAGTTATATGAAGAGGCTGTGTTACTCATGACAAACGATCACTCTTTAGATTTGAAACCTGCCCCTTACCGGGGTTTGACTGAGTATTTACTTATACAGGATCAGTTTTGCCATTTCGTTGCTATTTGTGGTTAGCAGGTCGTTAAGATTAACCCGCTTTCTTCGCTATTTTCCGATTTAAACGCTCGACATTTTGGCGAATGGTCGGGTTATCCGGATCGTGTTCAAAGGCCGTATTTATATGCTCGCGAGCTTTCTCAAGTTCGCCTCGCAACATATAGGAATAGCCAATATTATTGAGTACCTCAGGCGTATCCCCAACGAGCTGGCGAACACGACCATAGGCCTTGTCGGCAAGATCGAAACGTCGCAACTTATCGTAGGACGCCGCCAATCCCAACCAGCCGTCAACATCGTCTGGAGCTTCTTCTATAGCTGTTTTGTAATGACGCTCTGCCAGGCCGAAATTCCCACTTAGAAACTGCACCTGAGCTTTTTTCAGATTATTGGAACCAGTTGCTGGTTCTGCTATAGAGCTAAACTGCACTACGGCTTCATTTTCCGAGCAAGCTGCCAACAAAGTTAAAATAACAGCAACAAAGCCAAACCGACTAGCATTACTGATCTTGGACACGAATTTCACTCCTTATCACCGCTCGTGCTCATTGCTATCAAACATCAGATTTGCCATACACGGCGCGTCCAATCCTCACAATGAGAGAACTGATCTATCTACAGGAATTTTACGCGAGACTTTTTATTGGAACCGGGCAATAGCCGTTTTATGCAAATCATAAAAAAATGAAATACACCCGACCACACTGAACTACTGACACTGACACCTAGCATGGCGTGTTACTTCGAAAGTTGCAAGCAATCTGCGCTTTAAATTAATCCCTAAGAATAGATTACCAACAACTTGTGGAATAACACATTTATATTTTCAGCACCTCACCGATCAAGTGGTAATAAACAAGTAACCACTTACACGCGCACACCAAGATCGTGAAAATTTTAATGATATATTTGTGTGTATTTTAATGTGTAAGTCCCATAATGACATTATTCGATGGTAATTAAATAGAATAAAGCGGACAAGCGCATGTCAACGGGCAGAAAAATTGTATTTGGTATCGCCGCTGCATGCGGTGCGATCGCCGCCATCCTTGCCAGTCAGTGGTTCGACTATATAGCAGAGCAAAATAAAACTATTGTTGAATTGCCTTCCCCCGTAAAACTGACAACTGTTGTTGTTGCTCGGCAAACACTTGGTTATGGCAAGTCAATATCTCACAACATGCTTCAAGAGATTGAGTGGCCTATAAACGCTGTCCCGCCTGGTGCATTTACGAAAATTTCTCAACTAATGGCCGGAAACGGATCTCGGGTAGTTCTCTCTCACATTGTTCATAACGAGCCCGTTTTGAGCTCGAAAATATCAGGTCCCGGACAGCGCGCATCTCTGGCTGCAATGTTGAAACCAGATACAAAAGCCGTGACCATTCGTGTCAACGATGTCAATGGCGTTGGAGGGTTTGTCTTACCTGGCGACCGTGTGGATATTCTTTTGACCAGAGTTGCTGAGAAAAAAAAGAATGGCGCCGAGGCGACGGTCTTCAATCATGTCATTTTGCAAAACATTCATGTGTTGGCGGTGGATCAAACGGCGGACGATCGCTATAATAAACCGTTGCTCGCCAAGACGGTTACAGTGGAAGTTGATATCAGGAACGCGCAGAAGCTTGCCCTTTCTGCATCGGTTGGCAATCTATCCCTTTTATTGCGTCAGCCCGGCTCGGGTCAGCAAAACCCTATACAAAAAATCAGCGTTAAAGACCTGCTTGAGCCTGGACTTATCAACGTCGAGCCGAAGTTTGGCAATGAACTTGTTGCCAAAACCGAATCGAATCGGGATACTGAGGAGGTTAAAGAAGTGTTAATGCGGGGTCGCATCAAGGCTCGTGAAGTAAAGATCAAGGTCATTCGTGCATTGTCAGTATCAGAATATGATGTGATCAGTGAATTGTCGAATGACTGATTTTGAAGTGCCGCTTACTATCATAAGCATCATATAGTTTCTGCGTTTTAAAGCGGAAGTTGTCTAGTAGTATCCTCAATAGTCAAATGCAGTGAGCTGTCTCCAAACCTGATCCGGTTTGTCGAATAAGGCAGTGTGAACTAGTATGGATATACATGATGTTAGATTTATCAAATACCTTGCTGATGCAGTGTTGTAAGAATTTTAGTGGCCCTGAAAGATTGCAGTGCCACCACAATGTCTCTCCCAAAGAGACTTGCAGATGGTCTCTCTCTTTCTCTTTGATCAACTTTTTTCAAAGCGCGAAAGCGATCTCTCTCACGCTTGCAATATCTGGATTATTTTTCTCGGCGCCCCTTTCAGGGTCAATTGCGGGGGAAAGTAAGTTTATTGATCAAGGACAGCGCCAGATTATCTCGATGGGTAACAAGCAGGTGAGTAGCTTGACCGTTGCTGTTCACAAGTCCCGGGTCATCAATCTTCCAGGTACCTATGCCGAAGTACTGGTTGGCAATGAAAAGATCGCTGATATCTTACCTTTAACCGACAAGTCGGTTTACATCCTTGGAAAAAAAATCGGCACGACGAGCATCGCCATTGTCGATAGCCAAAAGCATGTTTTGGCGGTGCTGGAAGTCGACGTTACACCGAATATTTCAGGTTTGAATCGGAAATTACGAGAATTACTTCCCCATGAAAATATTCGTGTAAGTACGGCCAATGGTCGGATTTTGCTGAGCGGTACTCTTCGCGATGGCAAGGCTGTTTCCAAGGCGATGCTGATCGCCAGGCAATACGCGCCTGATGCTGTGACCAATGCGCTTTCTGTCAGATCTAGCCAGCAGGTACTGCTTGAAGTTCGATTTATTGAAGCATCGCGTTCCGCGTCTCGCGAACTGGGTGTTGGCTGGCGAGGCCGTGGTAGCAAAATCAACACGAATATTGGTACACAGGCTGGTGTGACCGGAGCGGGTGTGCTGGAAAACACTGCTTTATTGTCAGGGGCTCAACCCTTTGGTACGCTGATTGCTCGGCTGCTTGACAATGGCAGTAGCGCTGATGTAATCATCAAGGCGCTTGAGGAGCGCGGCCTTGCGCGCAGATTGGCCGAACCCAATCTCATTGCCTTGTCTGGAGACACCGCCAGTTTTCTTGCCGGCGGTGAGTTTCCCATTCCAGTAAGTGTTGAAGATGGCAAGGTTTCGGTTGAGTTCAAGCAATTTGGAATTGCCCTCGCCTTTACGCCGACTGTTCTGGATAAAGGCTTGATCAATCTGAAAATTATTCCTGAGGTTAGCGAAATTGATCCCACAACTTCTGTGAAGGTCAATGGTCTTGAGATCCCTGGGTTAGTCGTGCGCCGCGCCAATACAACTGTCGAACTGCGCGATGGGCAAAGCTTTGCGATTGCCGGTCTCATCCAGAATAACCACACCAAAAGTCGCGCGCAACTACCGTGGCTTGGGCAAGTCCCCGTATTGGGCTCCTTATTTCGGAGCGCAAGATACAGCAAAAATGAAACCGACCTTGTAATCATCGTCACACCAAGACTGGTAAAACCTAAAGGTCCCGGTGAAAAGCTTGCGACGCCGCTCGATACGCTCGTTGCTGGAAATGACCGCGACTTCTTTCTCAATGGGCGTGATGAGGTGAAAACCACCTATAATGGTTATATGGGACATATCATTCAAATTGGTGGGAAGGCAAAAAATGTCAGCTATAAATGATCGCACTCAGCCGTGGCGCTGGTGGATGCGTGTGGGGATCTTTTTATTGATCCCGTCCCTATCAGCCTGCCAGCAATATCGCGATCGTAGTGATAAAATTACCCTTCAGCTAGGTGATGCGGTCGCTGTCAATTCCGCGACCCATATCATCAATCCTTGGCCGCCTGCCGCCTATGATCAAAACATTGATATGGATGGAAAAAAGGCCTTGATTGCACACAAGCGTTACCGCTCAAACAAAATGATTCCGCCAAAGCTTATGCGCGCTGATTCAAAAGAAACCGGAGATTGATAGCGACCTTTTTGTGCTGACAAAAACTGTAACTCCTAAGCTATCTGAGTCTGGTTTGCAACTCTGCTGAGCTTATTGCCAAGTTCTCGCGGATTTTTGTTGTCAGTCGTTTTATTTTCTGAATCGCTTGAAGGATGGATATTCATACCGACACAAAAGCTCTGATTGATGCCTTGCTTGATGAAATTTCTGCTCTGAAGCAAGAAAATGCAGAGTTGCGTCGTCGGCTCGATCTGGACAGCGGTACCAGCTCCAAGCCGCCATCTAGCGACGGGCTGAAGAAAAATCCGCACAATAAAAAGCCTTGCAACAAGAGCTTTCGCGGCAATTGGCGTTTAAAACTGACCCACCTGTTCTTCTTGCAGCCGTTGGCGTTTCATCTCATTGAGATTATTGAGGCATGCCCTTGGCGCTGTGCGTGTAGTACGCCTGTCTAGCGGGGACATAGGCGCTTTTTCTCCCTAAACATCCAGATTAGCTACATTCAGCGCATTTTCCTGAATGAACTCGCGGCGTGGTTCGACGATGTCGCCCATTAGCTTGGAGAAGATGTCGTCGGCGTCGTCTGCTTCGCCAATATGCACTTGCAGCAAGGAGCGGGTGGTCGCGTCCAGGGTGGTTTCCCAGAGCTGGTCGGCATTCATTTCGCCAAGTCCTTTATAGCGTTGCATGCTGATGCCTTTGGCGCCTGCTTCCAGCACCGCTTCCAGCAAATCGTTGGGAGAATAAATATCTGTATCCTTGTCGCGGCGCGAAAGTTTCGCTGGTTCGCCATAGGTTTCGCGTAACTGTTCTGAATATTTATGTAACTGGCGGGCTTCGCGGCTTTCGACGAGGCCGCCGTCCAGTGTGTGCACTTCCCTGACGCCGCGTACCATGCGCGAGAACACATAGCCATCGTCCGGACTGACTTCACCGGCCCAGCCTTTCTCTGTCTCATCGGAAATGAGATCGAGATGGCGTGTAATATCGGCGGTGATTGTTATACGTTGTTCGCCTTTCAAGTCGGGGGCAAAAGCCCCGCCAATGGCTGCTTGCTCGACGATGAAGCGGGCATAGCGCGTGTGTAAATGGCCTAGCAAAGCACGAATTTCCCGTGCCTCATTGATGGTGTGACGCAGATCTTCTCCAGATCTTTTTTCGCCATTGCCAAGTTCGAGCACCGCGTCTTCAATACCGCCCGAGACCATATATTTTTCAAACGCCTGTTCGTCTTTGAGATATTGCTCTGACTTACCACGCTTGACTTTGTACAAGGGCGGTTGGGCAATATAGAGATGACCGGCCTCGATTAGTTCAGGCATTTGACGATAGAAAAATGTCAGCAAAAGTGTGCGGATATGCGAGCCATCAACATCAGCATCGGTCATGATGATGATCTTGTGATAGCGTAGTTTTTCCAGATTGAACCCGGAGCCATCTTCGGCGCGGCCAATACCGGTGCCAAGGGCCGTGATCAGCGTGCCGATTTCTTGTGATGAAAGCATGCGATCAAACTTGGCGCGCTCCACATTGAGAATTTTACCGCGCAAAGGCAAAACGGCCTGCGTGTTCCGGGTGCGGCCCTGCTTGGCAGAGCCGCCAGCAGAGTCCCCTTCCACTATAAACAGTTCGGATTTCGCCGGGTCGCGCTCTGAACAATCAGCCAGTTTGCCAGGCAGAGAGGCAATATCAAGCGCGCCCTTGCGCCGTGTCAGATCGCGGGCCTTGCGGGCTGCCTCTCGTGCCGAAGCGGCTTCAACTACCTTGGTGACGACAATTTTGGCTTCAGCTGGATGCTCTTCAAACCATTGTCCCAGCGCTTCGTTCATGGCACTTTCAACGATAGGGCGAACTTCGGAGCTCACCAGCTTGTCTTTCGTCTGGCTGGAAAACTTTGGGTCCGGCACCTTTACTGACAAGATACAGGTCAGGCCTTCACGGGCATCATCACCGGTCAGCGTGACTTTTTCTTTCTTGGCGAGACCGCTGGCATTAGCGTAGCCATTGACCGAGCGGGTCAGAGCGCCACGAAAGCCGGCCAAATGCGTGCCGCCATCACGCTGAGGAATATTGTTGGTGAAGCACAAGACACGCTCTTGATAGCTGTCATTCCACCATAGAGCGGCTTCCACAATTACTCCTTCTTTTTCATTCGTCACATAGATCGGTTCGTTCAGCAGAGCGGTGCGTGAGCGGTCATGATAGCGTACAAACTCGATCAGTCCACCTTCATATTCCAGAACTACCTCGAGATGATCGGCAGGGCGCTCATCGACTAGTACAATGCGCACACCAGAGTTCAAGAACGCCAGTTCACGCAAGCGATGCTCCAAGGTCTTGTAGTCGAATTCGATCATGGTGAAGGTTTCTTCGGAGGGCCAGAACCTCACTTTTGTGCCTTTTTGACCATTGGCAGGGCCAACCACTTTCAACGGGACAACTGCAACGCCATGCTTAAAAGTGATGAGATGCTCTTGATCATCGCGCCAAACTGTGAGGTCGAGTTTGACCGAGAGGGCGTTGACGACCGAGACGCCCACGCCATGCAGGCCACCTGAGACCTTGTAACTGTTACTGTCGAATTTACCACCGGCATGTAGCTGGGTCATGATCACTTCAGCCGCCGAAATACCTTCTTCGCTATGAATGGCAACGGGGATGCCACGGCCATTGTCTGAGACGCCAACCGAGCCATCGGCATAGAGCACAACGCGGACCTCGTCGCAATGTCCCGCCAGCGCTTCATCAATGGCATTATCGACGACTTCATAGACCATATGATGCAGACCAGAGCCGTCATCGGTATCACCGATATACATGCCTGGCCGCTTGCGCACGGCATCAAGACCTTTGAGGACTTTGATGCTGTCGGCTCCATATTCGCCGTCATCGCCGCCGTCACCTGGATTTTGAGTTTCATTGCTCATGATATTATCTTTGGTTGTGTTATTTCGATTTGTGAATAAATAGATGCTAGCTGGCAGCGATGCCAAAGCCTGCGGTTATCATGACGCCTCCGGCGCCCTTGTTTAGTTTTCGAATAGATTGTGCATTGGTGAAGAATTGTCTGACTTTTGCAGCGAGTGCCGAATAGCTGCCGATAATCACCATGACAACAAAGCCATTGATCAAGGCGACCGACAAAAGTGTAGCAAACGAAATGGCTCTCAAATCCATGATCGCAGGCAAGATTGCGATATAAAAGAGAATGGCTTTTGGATTGCTGAGCGTGATCATCAGTCCGGTGAGAAAATTGGCTAACAGGCTTTTGGGGCGGCGTATGTTGATGTCGGACATTTCGACATCAGAGCGCCAGAGTTTGACCCCAAGATAGCCTAGGTAGGCACCCCCAAAAAGCTTGACGACCAAGAAGGTTTCTCCCATCTGTTCGGCGATCCACAACAGCCCGTAGATGCTGGCAAGCAAATACAGCCAATTGCCAATAATATTGCCCAGAATATGAGGAGTGGTTGCCAAAAACCCCTTGGACAGAGCACGCGCAATCACCGCCATAACGGCAGATCCGGGTATAGCGACATAGATTCCCATCGCAAATGCAAAGGTCAGGTACTGTTCGAGCGCCATCTTGCTTTTTGCCTCTATTTTCACGTGTAAAACTGCATGATTCCAAACTCAGGAGACTATAGCAGCATTATCAAGAGAATAGAACTGTGCACCGCCCCCAAATGGCGAAAAAATATTTGTATCTGTTCCCGTCATAAACGCTTGAGATGAAAGGGATAATATCTCTTTGAATAAGGCTTCCCGGCGGGTTTGATCGAGATGGGCGGAAATCTCATCAAGCAGGATGATCGGTGCGGTGCGGTGCTGATCTTTCAACAATTCGGCATGGGCCAGAATAAGGCCCACAAGTAGGGCTTTTTGTTCGCCAGTGGAGCAAAATTTTGCCGGCATTTTCTTGGGACCATGGCCCGCTAGAAAATCGGAGCGATGGGGTCCGATTAGAGTACGCTTGGCGGCCCGGTCACGTTCGCGGTTGTCCTGTAGGGCGCGTAGATAGTGATCTTCGGCGTCAGATGATGGCATGATGCGCAAATCATGCTCTAATTCGCCTTCGAGCGTCAGCGTTGACCAGGGAAAGGGGCTGGGTTCGCCGTCTTTCGTCGTTGGCGGCCATTTACTGATCACCGCATGCGCCAGGCGATCAACGGCTTCAAGGCGCGCTGCAGCCAGCGCGGCCCCCGTTTCTGCCATCAAGGTCTCAAGGCCGGTGAACTGGAAGCGATCATTTGAGCCATTATCGAGCAGTTTGTTGCGTTGACGCATGGCACGTTCAAATTGGCTGCTTAGCGCGCGAAATCCGGGATCAAGCCCAACGATCAGCCGGTCGAGAAAGCGTCGGCGTTCAGTTGCGGGGCCGGTGAGCAAGCCATCAAGGGCAGGGGTCAGCCAGACGATTTGCGCCAGATCAGCCAGTTTTCCTGATCCCTTGACGTGATGGCCATCCACCTTGACTATGCGCCCGGATACAAGATGCCCCTCAGGAGAAAGCTCCAGTCCGGTACCGATATTGATCTGGCCGTCAGGGCCTTCCAGTTGGGCTGAAACTGCCCAAAGACCAGAGCCATCAAAACGGGCAAGATCGTTGAAGGGCGTACCGCGCATGCCGCGTCCTGGTGATAGCAGGGAAATAGCCTCGAGCAGATTGGTTTTGCCCGCGCCGTTTGCACCCGTGAGCACAACGGGGCGCCCATCAAGGTCGATGGTGAGATGTTGGTAATTGCGAAAATCGGTCAGCCGCAAGCGCGATAGCCAGACATTTTGAGGCATTGTTCAAAACCTCAATTCGTGGATCGGAGGTTGCGGCTTGATAGTTTATAATACATAAATTTACCCCCCTCATCCCAGCCCTCTCCCCCTGGGAGAGGGGACAAGAGGTGTCTGCTCTTGAGGTATTTTCTTCTTACTCTCTCTCCAAAAGGGAGATAGCGGGGTGAGGGGGATAGAACCTGCATATGAGACAATAATCATTACACCCTCATGGGCATCAAGACATACAGTGTTGAGGTGTCGTTGCCATCGCGGACCATTGTCGGCGCGCCTGGGTCAGACATCAGGAAATTCATCTCTTCGCTTTCAATCTGACTGGAAATATCCAGCAAATAACGGGCATTAAAGCCGATTTCCAGTGGCTCTGAATCATATTGTGAAACAATTTGTTCTTCGGCGCTGCCACTGTCGGGGTTGCTCACTGACAAGATTAGTTGATCGCTGGTGATCAGCAGTTTGACAGCGCGCCCCTTGTCGGTTGAAAGGGTCGAGACGCGGTCAACGGCTGCTGCAAAGTCCGCGTTTGAAACGCTCATTGTCTTGTCATTGTCTTTGGGAACAACGCGGTCATAATCAGGGAAACTAGCATCGATCAGTTTTGAGGTGAGCTTTAAGCCATCTGTTGAAAAACGGATTTTGCTCTCTGATAATTCTACTCTCATTTTGATATCATTGTCTTCGCAAAGCTTGCGTAGCTCGGTCACTGTCTTGCGCGGCACAATGATGCCAGGCATGCTGGCAGCCCCTTCTGGCAAAGGCATCTCAACTTGCGCCAGGCGATGACCATCGGTGGCAACGGTGCGCAAAACGGTTCCACTCTCACTTTCGGCTGTATGCAGATAAATGCCATTGAGATAGAAACGTGTTTCTTCGGTGGAAATGGCAAATTGGGTTTTCTCAATGAGCCGTTTCAAGTCCTGGCTATCGAGTTCGAAGCTATGGGTCATGTCGCCCGCTTCAACCGAAGGGAAATCATCGGGAGTCAGCGCCTGCAACGCAAATCGTGTTTTGCCAGAGACAACATTCATCTGGCTGTCATCGCCGGTGCGCGAAAGTTCCAACTGCGCGCCATCGGGCAGTTTGCGAACAATATCGTGCATAATGACTGCTTGCAGAGTTGTGCCGCCAGGCTGCGAGACCATCGCGGGGATATGTTCTATCACCTCGATATCGAGATCGGTGGCGGTGAGTGTCAATTCGTTGCCCTCTGCTTTCAAAAGAACATTTGAGAGAATCGGAATGGTGCTGCGACGTTCAACAACGCCGGTGACATGGGCCAGCGCTTTCAAGAGAGCGCTTCGTTCAATGGTTATCTGCATAGAGTGTTAGTCTGTTATTTCTGTTTATGAATGAAAAGAAATTCGGATATTCCCCACTTGTCCGATCGACGGCTCAAGGTTTGGCTTATTGTTCAACAAGCCGTTCAAGAACCATTGATCGGGAGCACACTATAGAGGCAAATTGTTCCAAAGGTAAATGGCTAGCGATATTGCCTATGGATAACTGCATTTGGCGCGCTTTACAAAGGTTCGGTAATGGACAACGATAAAGGCGTTGCCACAGCCTGGTGACAACGCCTTTATTTGGTACCGTTTGTCTTCCTTGTGAGGTTCTAATTGTGCAGGTCTTTTTTGAGTGTTTCGATTTCATCGCGAAGAGAGGGGTCTGCGTTCATTAATTCTTCAATCTTGCGAATGGCGTGAATGACCGTCGTATGGTCTCTACCGCCGAACCTGCGTCCGATCTCGGGGAGTGAGCGAGAGGTCAGTTGCTTGGATAAATACATGCCAATCTGACGGGGCCGGACAATCGATCTTGTGCGGCGTGCTGACAATAAATCGCCGCGCGAAACGGCGTATTGCTGGGAGATGGTCCGCAGAATATCGTCGATGCGTACTCTGCGTGGCTCTAGCCCTCCCACAATGGCGGCGACAATATCCATGGAAACCTGCATGGTTACGGGTTGTGCAGTCAACTGGTATGCGGCGCGCAATCTCGTGATGGCGCCTTCCAATTCACGTCCACTCTTGGTCAGCTTGTCGGTAAGGAAATTCATGACCTCGTCAGGAACGATAAAGCCCGGACATTCGTCAGCTTCCAGCCGTGTTCTTTGCTGCAAAATACGCAGGCGTAATTCACGATCGAAACTGCCGATTTCAGTAACCAGACCGCCAGCCATACGTGAACGCATGCGTGGATCGAGGCATTTTAGCTTAGCCGGGGTCATCGCGGAAGCGACCACGACCTGGCGCCCACTATCAATCAGGGCATTGATGGTGTGATCAAATTCTTTTTGATTGTTCTCGCCTTTGAGGAACTGGATATCATCAATCAGCAGAACATCGGCGCCGCGCAATTTTTCTTTAAAATTGAGAGCCGCGTGATTGCGCAGAGCATCGGCGAAATCAACCATAAAGCGCTCGGCGGTCAGATAGATGACCTTTGTTTCGCGTGAATTTTGTTTCAGCTCCCAGGCAATCGCCTGCAGCAGATGGGTTTTGCCACGTCCAACATCGGCATGGAAAAACAAAGGATTATATTTGGGCTGACAAGTGGCCAAATGCTCGGCGATCTGCTTGGCAGCTGCAAAGGCCAGGCGATTACTTGCCGAAACCACAAAAGAGCTGAAGGTCTGGCGCGGATTGAGCGGTGAGCCATCGTTTTTTTTTCGGGTTGGGCGAAAATTCACTGGTCGAGCAGGGGTATTTGCTATCGGCGCAGAACCAGTGACACGACCGGGGGCTCTTGGAGCGGCAGGAGCGCTGTTGGCTTCACTCATTGAATTGGCTAACTCATTGCTGGCGTTCATCATCGTATTGGGGCCGCGCAGCATAAATTCTAGTGAGGTAACTTCAGCTATTTCATTCTTGCAGGTCTCAAGTACCTTGGTTGCGTAATGGGATTGCAGCCATTTTTGCAGGAATTTTGTCGGAACCGACAATTGTATCAAGCCACTATTGACGCCGACAAGTTCCACACGTCCAAACCAGCTAGAATAAACCTCTTCGCCAAGTTCTGCACGCAATCTTTGCTTCACTCGCTCCCAGTTTTTGCTGATGATACGATTAGTTTTTTTTGCCATCTTTTAGGTCCCCACCTGTTGATTTGTTACGACCACTTTGACTCGGGTTCAGATGTCGAAAGCTCTAGATTTTCATCGAGTCGGAGCTGTGTTCAACTGTATGCCACGTCCATATTGGTACTATTTTCTACTTTGCCGTCATTTACTCGTCTGCTTCTTTGTGTCCTTTGGTTTTCACGTCGAGTCAGCATTTTTCGCTGGTAGTTAAGTTTACTCACTCGATCTCACCTGCCGCCTCTAAATCGTCCGCCTTGCAAGGCCGCTCCTCACTGGATGCAAAACGCCACTCGCCTTGCTTAGCGGGTGAACATGGTTATTTACGGACATTTCTCTGACACGGTGAAACACGCGTCAGATATCACTTGAATGCCTGCATGGTTCAAAACAGATGACCCCCCGCGCAGCACGCCTTACAAAATAAAATTTGCTCCCCAGCTCAGAAAAAGACCAAAATCATCCTGCTCGAGAAAGTAACACTTTCTCGAATATCCAAATTTGCTCTATTCTGATTGTTCAGATTTGCCCCTGACGCGAACTCTGACTAGAGGGTCTGAAATTTTCGTCTGTGGATTAATCCACTCATGCCAACGAGTATACACAGGCATAAAAAATTGGCAATAGCGTAATCATGCGGTTTTTCTCACATTGACGTCTTGACAGATGCTAATATTTGGAGATTGGCTTTTTGCAAAGAGTATGGATTTATCCACAAGTTCCTGACTTATATACGGGATTTTAACGGTTGCCGTTTCAGTTTTTTTGCAAATAGAATAGATAGCCTCGAATTATTTATTTTGGACTGTCTGGTTTGCTCTGAGGGGAAGGTTTTTTGGCTCCATTGAAAAAGGCGAACCGGGAGCAAGACGTAAGCTATTGAATTACTGTAAACAGAGAAAATTTTTTGATTTTGGCACAAACAACAACAGCCCCCCCCAAAAGGTCGGGCTGTGCTATAATTATCACATTCTTGTCGATGTGCTCAAGCTCCACCACCAGGTGGAAGAACAACGAGCGTTTAGTAGGAACATAGAAACCCACGTCCTTCGGGCGTGGTCAGAGTTCACAGGCTTTGCCGGTTGAACGACCCAGATGCTACTTGTGAGCTGAGTTGTCCCCACAACATCAGCAAAGGAGGAGCAAATGAGCCGCTTCAGAAAGCTCGCACATTCGATATGGCACTGTCAGTACCACATTGTTTGGGTTCCCAAATACAGGTTTCGGGTTTTGACTGGCCCCGTGGCAAGCGAGGTCGGGCGATGCATCCGTGCTTTTTCGGAGCAAAAAGGAGCAGAAATCGTGGAAC
>JAAETJ010000388.1 GCA_024228495.1 bacterium
AAACCGATGGGATTATCCGAGACATCTGTCAAAAAGCTTTCATGCCATCTGACCAAATATTCGTTACCCGAGTGACCCACTAGCCAACTTTCGTGTGTACCAGGGTCTTGCGCTCCAGCCACAAGCTTTTGAAAAAAATCGGTACAACGGTTCCTGCAATGATCGGCAATAATTTCGTCGATCCAGTTGTTACCGATGAGCTTGTCCCGTTCCCGGTTCAACAAATGGACCAGGGCATCGTTGCAGAATGTGATATTACCCTCGAGGTCGACCGCCAGCACCTTGATTTCTATCGATTCGAGAACTGTTCTGAAGTGCCGCTCAAATTCAACTTCAATTTCCGCAACCTGATGTCGTGTTTGCAGGCGGGCAATAATATGCGCCCCTGCTACAAAGATAAAAAAGATCAGCAGATATAAAAGAAGATTTTCCTGCAGGAAATTGGTGGCCAGATTGTCGAGTTCCTGCGCCGAAACATGAGACACCAGCTTCCAGTGCTGAAAATAATATTCCGGGCTTAACCTCGCCGAGTCAAGAATATTACGTATACCTGTAATTTCCCTGCCCGGATAGATCGTAGCAAAACTAAAAATGCCATTGGCCGTTTCAAACTGACCCGCTTGATTGGCCGATATGGTTTGCCACTCTTCCTGAAACTTACTTGAAAAGCTGTGCTCATGATCCAGCATGAAGCCCCATTCCAGGTCGCGATTAAAATGGCTTAGCCAATAGCCGTTGTGGTTGAGCAGCATGACATGCTCCGCAATATTCGATGTCGCGCCGCGAAAACTGCCGAGCAGGCTCTCTCCCAGGTAATTCAAAATCAGCACGCCAACCTTGTTACCGGATGAGTCGAACAAAGGCGTACCGAAGCGAATCACCGGTTTGATGGGTATCTCGATTTTCTCATGCTCAATATTGAGATCGAATGGAGAGATGTAGATTTCGTTTTGTTCGAGCTTAAGGGTTTCCTGGAAATAATATCGTTCGGCTTTACTTTGCAACTGTGCTTCATCAACAATAATTGCCTGCCCGCTTTGATTGTTGATTCGAATGGTTTCCTGCCCATTAATATCAATTATCCGAATCTGATCGTAGATGTTTTTCTGGTTTGAAAATAATGCAAAGTCGCGACCTAAAAGCGCGCGGGTTGCAGCATTGAAATTGTCAAAGTAGCGGTGCAACTCTGCCTGGCGTGCAAGAAAATTCACATCAGACTGGATATTGGAAAGCTCCGTCGTAATCGCAGTTCTACCGGTTCCCAGGTTCAATTTTTCATGATCACTACGCCGAAGTGACTCGGACGAAAAGTGAACCTGGAAATGTACCGCGATGATGGAAACCAGGACAATGGTTGCCAATAGGCCAAACCAGACGCTTTTGCGAACAATACGCTGGTTCTTACCAAGATGATGAACGGGGGCATGGCTTAACATACCGGGGAATACCTGTACTCGGTCGAAATCAACTGCCGAACCCACTGCATCTATTCAGACTTGCTTTCATAACTATATTCCGGGAGAAAGATTTTAGCATCAAGAAATCTCTGCAAAAAGCAGAGATTTCTGCGGCACAGGGATGTGCCGCCATTTTTCGATCGCATAAGCGATTGATATAATGAAGAAAAGCGTAAAATCGCATTTTACGCTTTTCATGCTCTAGCTTAAGGAGCCGGTCCCATACTCGATCCGGGAATGACTTATGCAGAGCTTCCCTGGTTTGTTCTTCGACAATACTTCGACCAACACATTCACCACCCTGGCCGGCAAATCCTTCCCGTGGGGATTCTATTCTATCCGGTCTCGACTCGATGGTTCATACCCGGTGCTAAGGTTTCCAAACCGGAGGGAGATCTCATATTCGTTACCATTGAGTCACACGACGTTTGAACAAAACGTGCTGTGCCGAACATTCAATCAAACAATTATTGAACGATTTGACCAATAGGCGTGGGAATCATGGGGCCCTCGTCCTCTGTCGAACTGTATCGCAATCGCTTCATTTACATAGGTATTTTTAACTTTCCTTAGCATTAATCCTGGACTGGTACATATATTGCTATTATGTCGTGAAGCTTCAGAATTTTAATAATAATTTGGGATTTATGTATGAGCATCAAAAGTATCCGAATTCTAATCGCCAGTTGCCTGTTACTCTTCTCCATAACAACACCAGTACATGCCGCGGCCTATGTGGAAGGCGCCGTGGCCGATGGCGGTTCAATCAGCGGCAAAATCACCTTTGACGGCGCTTTGCCTGAAGACGCGATCGAGAGGATTACCATTTCCAAGAACCCCGATGTTTGCGATGACGCAGGCACCGGATATCGCGAGGTGGTCTGGGTAGACGTCAAGGACGGGGCGCTGCGCGGTGCCTTCGTTTACATCGAAAAGATCGCCAAGGGGAAAAAATGGACCGCGCCGGAAGGCGATGGCTACGTCATCCTGCAAAAAGGCTGTCGTTTCCGTCCCTGGGCGCAGGTGGTCCAACCGGGCCCCGTCGTTATTCGCCACAGCGATCCCGATTCGGTGCTGCACAATATCAATACTCGCGAAATGATCGGTGTCGAAAAAGGGCGCGTCGTCAAAAGGACCATGTTCAACTTCGGCCAGCCCGAACCCGGTGACATCATCAAAAAACTGAAACCCAGACGCTCGCCGTATATATCAATGAACTGCGAAGCCCACAATTTCATGTTTGGTTTCATGATGGCGCCGAAACACCCCTATGCCGTGGTCGTCAAGGAGGATGGAACCTACAGCCTCGACGACGTTCCCGCGGGGGAATATACAGTCGGCGCCTGGCATCCACGCTTTGGCATTCAGAAAACCAAACTGACCGTACCGGCAAAAGGCGCGGCGGAAGCAAATTTCACTTTTACCTCGAAGTGATACTCAACCTGGAGGACAGCTGATGAGTATGCAATACAAGCCGAAAAACATATGGCGCCTGGCTTTGGCAACCACAATCATCGTCGCGGTTGCCGGAAGTGTGGCAAGCTGTGTTACCGATGGGAAAATGAAACAGGCGAAATCGACCCCGCCAGTCCCGATCGGACCTTTAGTGGCAAGAAAAGCGCCCAAGGCATCAATGGTTGAGCTGGGCAAGCGCCTTTTCTTCGATGCACGCATGTCCGGGGACGGCGCCATCAGCTGCGCCACCTGTCATGATCCGGCGCAGGGTTTTACTCGGCAGCTGGACAAGGAAGGCAAGCCTATGGCCCTGTCCGACGCCTATCCGGGCACACGCCACTTTCGTAATGCGCCCACGCTGCTGAACGTAGCCTATAAGGCCGATTTTGCCGAGGTGGGATGGGGCTGGGACGGTCACATGGGCGCCAACCTGAACGACGTGGTACGCAACGAACTCACCGAGACCATGATGATGAACATCGACATGCGGCTGATGCACGAGCGCATGAAGCAGGATGCGGTCTACGTCAAGATGTGCCAGGAAAACTTCAACGGTGAATGCAGCTCCGGCAAGGGACGCAAGGCACTGGTCGCGTTTATGGATACCCTGGTCTCCCAGGACGCGCCCTTCGATACCGGAACCATGTCCGCCGCGGCACAAAACGGGCAGGCGCTGTTCGAAGGCAAGGCGGGATGCATCAGTTGCCACGACGGTTCCTACTTTTCCGACGGCCTGCCCCACAATACCGGGATGCCGGAAAATATGGACGTGTTCAAGGATCCGCTGCGCCACATCGCCTACCGCGCGGTGATGACCAATCACGGTGTGCCCAACCAGGAAAACTGGCGGCGCGACGTCGGTTTCTTCTTCGTCAGCAAACGCTACGCGGACGTCGGCAAATTCGTTACCCCGACCCTGCGTGAACTCAAATATACCGCGCCCTACATGCACAACGGCCTGCTGGCATCGCTCGATGACGTGGTGGCGTTCTACAACCAGGGCGGCGGCCAGGACGATCCGCTCGCCGACGAATTGAAGCCGCTCGGCCTCAGCGCGCAAGAGCAGCAGGACCTGGTGGCTTTTCTCGAAAGCCTGAGCAGCGCCACCCCGGTGACGGTCGAGAAAATAAGCATTCCCCAGGAATACGAGCCAATCCCGAACTGGCTTGAAAGCCATAACTAAGCGCAATGGAGAATACGATGATGAAATTGACTGGAAAAAGACTGACCCTGTTATCGATCCCGTTTGCCTTTCTGTTAATGGCTTCGGCTAGCGGCAACGTCATGGCCGAAGGGGACCCGGACAAGGATCCGCCGCTGGCACCGTTGCCGATGCCGATCCCGGCACCGCCGGACAACCCGATCACCAAGGCCAAGGTCGAACTGGGCAAGCTGCTGTTTTTCGATCCCAAGCTGACCGGCGATGCCTCGCTGAGTTGCGGCGACTGCCATGACCCGAAGCAGGGCTGGGGTTTTAATGACCCGATTTCGCGCGGTTATCCGGGTGCGGTTCACTGGCGCAACACCCACACCGCGATCAATACCGCCTACCTGGGCAAGTTGTTCTGGCAGGGCAATGTCGGCAGCCTGGAGAAACAGGCGCCGACGGCTAACAAGGGCGCCGTGGCCGGCAACGGAGAAAACGACGTGATGGAGGCACGCTTGCGCCAGACACCTTATTACATAGAGAAATTCAAGGAGATCATGGGCACCGATCAACCGATGCTGGGAGACGCCTGGATGTTGGTCGCCACTTTCGAGCGCGGCGGACTGACACAGACAGACAGCCCGCTGGACCGCTATCTCAACGGCGACAAGAGCGCGCTCTCTGATAAAGCGGTCAAAGGCATGGAACTGTTCAACGGCAAGGCCAACTGCATCGAGTGCCATAA
>JAAETJ010000389.1 GCA_024228495.1 bacterium
CCGCGCCACTTTCCCCATAATGTAACGGTCGCTCAAGGCATATAACCCGCGGTTTCGTCCCTTGGGGGTTTTCGAACGCCGACCTGATAGGCTGGCGCAGAACGAGAGCTTGCCCAATCGGCATCCGAAAACCTGAACATAAACATAAACATAGAACATAGAACATAGAACATAGAACATAACCGGACATACCATGCCCAAAAAGTTAGCTTGTGAAAGCTTCAACCGATTTTTCTCCAGATTATGATGGATCAAAAGAAGCTGTTCGTGTTTGTCTCACATATGTTCGACGGCCCAGACGGCGGCTTCGACGCGTGAGCGCAGGGATAGTTTGCGTAACAGGTGCTTGACATGCACCTTCACTGTTCCCTCGACGATGCCGAGTTCGCGCGCGATGAGTTTATTGCTCATGCCTGTCGAGATCAGCATCAGGATTTCGGTTTCGCGTGTTGTGAGGCCAGCTTCATCAGCATCATCCGGGGCTGACTCATCTCTGAGTGACAGGGCAATCAGTTGAGAGATACTATCGCTTAGCACGATGTGTCCTTGACCGGCACGGTGTAACTCTTTGACAATGTCTTCTGGTTCCATGTCTTTGAGTAGATATCCATCTGCACCGGCCCGCAAGGCGCTCACCACATCGCTCTCGTCATCAGAAACTGTGAGCATGATGACCCTGGCATCGCCTCCATTTGAGCGCAGAGCTTTCAGGGTCTCCAGGCCATCCATGCCCTTCATGTTGAGATCAAGCAGGATAAGATCGGGATTTTGCGCGAGTGCCAGCTTTATGCCTTCTTCACCCGAGGCCGCTTCGCCGACAAATTCCAGCGATCCCTCCATCTTCACGAGATCAGCAGCACCCTTGCGAAACAAGGGGTGGTCATCAATTATAATGACCCTGTTGTGGTATGCTGTCATTGTGTCACCGCCGCTGGCTTGTCGTGAGCTGGCTCATCCACTATGGAAGCTTGTTCCTGCCATTGAACTCCCTTTTCCCGTTCGGCCAATGGCACAAAGGAAAGGCTGATCTTTGTGCCAGTGTGAGAACCCTCCTCGATCGCCAGTTCTCCACCAAGGCTCAAGCCACGCTCGCGCATAATTGTCAGTCCATAATGTTGATGTTGCAAATCTGTTCGATGGTGATCCATACCAGTGCCATTATCTTCGATCTCTAGCCGGATATGCCTGGTTTCACAAAAACGCAGGGCCACTCTTGCGGTGCTGGCCTGTGAATGGCGCACAATATTGGACAGAGATTCACGGATAATCTGCAAAATGTGTATTTCTTCGTTGGGGGCGAGAATACCGTTCGGGCAGTCTCCGACAAAATCAATCTCCAATTGGCCGCGCTTGCCAAATTCACCAATGGTTGTCCGAATTGTTTCATTTAAGTCGTGATCGTCCATGGTCAGGCGGAAGGTTGTGAGGAGCTCACGTAGTTCGCGGTAGGCGCGATTTAAACCATCTCTCAATTCATTATTGATCTTGTGGGCTTCATGCGTGTCTTCTTTTTCGCCAAGCAGTTTATCAAGACGGCTGACCTGTATTTTGGCGTATGAAAGAGACTGCGCCAGACTGTCATGCAATTCGCGGGCGATGGCGCTACGTTCTGTGAGGAGCCCCAGACGGTTTTGTTCGGCATGTAAGCCGGCCATGGTGATGGCGATACCGATATGACTGGCAACGGCTTGCAGGACGCGTTTTTGCCATTCGTCAAATCCTTTGTCATCAAGCGCTTCAACCATCAGCACACCATGATGATTATGTGCGTCTTTGATTGGCAGGGACATGATCGAGTGTGAGGGACCCTGTTTTTTTGGTTGATCAAAAAGGTGGATCTCGCCCTTGCCCAGACATTTTCCGCAATCCTCTGTTTTACAGGTGATCTGAATGTCATTGCAGGTTCGTGTGGTTGCAAGCTGGTGGGCTTTGTCATCGGACTCCCCGGTCAGACAGATCACTGCAGGACCGGTCCCGGCAAGCTTGGTGATTTCTTCCAGCAATTCTTGATAGGTGACGTGGGGAAATTGCGATTGGGAAAGGCGATTGACCGTTTTGTATAAGAGGTCGAGGGAGCGATTGCTACGCTCTAAGCTTTGTGTCTTTAGTTGCACGCGCTCTTCGAGGTCGGTGTAAAGTTTTGACAATCTGTCGGACATATCATTGAAGGCTATTCCAAGTTGCCCAAGCTCGTCTTTTCCAGTGAATGCGGTTCTATGTGAAAAATCCCCCCGGCCAGTTGCACCGGCGCTGGTCAAAAGAGTGCGTAACGGCATTACAACCCGCTTATTGGAGAAAAATAGGGAAAATAGCACGATCCCCAGCGTTAGCAAAAGGGCTCCAATTTGCCAGGAGCGCAGCCTTTGTATTTTTGCTTCTGCATCATTTGAAAGCGCCTTAACGAACTGGTCGATATGATCAACGAATGGTGATACTCTGGTCAGATAGCGAGCTCTAAGTCCGGCGACAGATTCATCGCTGATCATGCCCCATGTTTTTGGGGCCAGTTTGGGTCTTGAATTGTTGGGAATGATCCCGCTGACATAAGCATCAAGCACGGGTCTAATATCCTGCTCCCACTGCTTTTTTACAAGTCCATAAGTCCTGCTTACTTCATGCTCGCTTTGTTGGGGCAAGATATTCGACAGTTCCGATCCGTAAAGCCGTCCCTCAAAAACCTGCAAAAGCCCTTGCACTTTTTGCCAGTGGACTAGCTCATCAAGTTCATCGGTGGTTAGCAATTGCGTTGCAATGCGGTAGGAATGCATGCGTAGCGATCCAGCAATATTGACCGCCGTCGCTTCTCCTTGAAGTGTGCGGCCGATAAACACCGAGCTCATCATGCTGGAAACAGCGAGCAATGTAAGGGCGGCCATGATGAGGCCGATGCACAACAACAAAGAATGGGTGATCGATTGAAACATGCGCTCAGTCTATCTTCTTATCGCGACCGGGGAAAGAACACTTTTTTGAAGAAAGGAGGCGCTACCCCGAAATATTTTCGAGGGGGGTGGGAATAGCTATTGCAAGCATGGCTACGCTATAACACTAGTAAAAACAAGGCTTTAATGTTTTACCACTTCTATCTCTTTAGTGATACTTTTCATTTGCCATAGAACTTTCGTTAGGGATTTCCCCGATTGCAGAAAACCTTTGTGAGGAAGTAGTGTCGAAAAAAATCCGATCCAGGAAGCTGAACTTAATAAACAGACGAAGAGGTCTTGTGTCGATACTGGAAAAATATTGCAACTATATGCAGAGCCGGATGGAGGGTACGGGCCGGTTTATCCGCTTATTTCCTTTTCTCGCCGTTGGTATAGCCACTTTTCTGGGTGTTTTGCTCTGGGGTGGTTTTAACTGGTCGATGGATTTGACCAATACAGAGAGTTTTTGTGTGTCGTGCCATGTGATGCGGGACAATGTTTACAAGGAATACAAAAAGACCATCCATTTTGAGAACCGTACAGGAGTGCGCGCCACCTGCCCGGATTGTCACGTGCCCAAGGAGTGGGTCCATAAGGTCATACGTAAGGTGCGCGCAACAAACGAACTTTATCACTGGATGGTTGGCACCATATCGAGTGCTGAGAAATTTGAGACAAGACGTCCGCTTCTCGCGGCTCATGTCTGGAAAAGCATGAAGGATACGGACAGCCGCGAATGCCGCAATTGTCACGGCATCGCATACATGAAACTGAAAAAACAGACGGTCAAGGCCAGCAAAATGCACGAACTGGCCGATAAGTGGTTGATGACCTGCATCGACTGTCATAAGGGCATTGCCCACACAACGCCCAAAACCTATAGCGCGCTCAAGGCAATGGATAAGTTGCACGATCGCATGAAGGCAGAAAAAGTAAATTGCCGGGATTGCCACAAAGACATGGCTGGGCCTCCGCCTGGAGATGGATGGTAGTGCATCCTGGTCAACGGGCGAAAAATAAACTGAAACTTTTAAAGAGCGTTATTGAAACTAAAACGGGAGGGATTTTGAGATGAGTGGATCATCAAACAAACAACATGATTCGGGATCAAATGAAGGTCTGGTAGCAAAGGTGATGGAATATTTGAGGCAGAACCCGATTGCCTTTATTGCATTGGCCGTCGTGGGGCTCGGTGCTCTTGCCGTGTCCAGCGGCGTTGTCAAGCCAGCAAAAAAAATTGCAACGACGAGTGCATCCAGGATGCCGGGCAAGACCGCGACCATGGCGAGCACATCGCCAATAGCACTGGTCACGCGAGCGGATGCCGCGACCGTTTCTCCGGCGGTTGTCAAACTTGGGGAAACATTATTCAAACAAAATTGCGAGATCTGCCATCAGGCTGATGCCATCGGCAAGCCAGGTGTTGCGCCATCCCTGATCAATCCGGAACTATTGTCGATTTCTTCTGACAAATTTCTGGAAGGAACCATTCGTGACGGGCGCGAGGATACCGGCATGGCGCCGTTTGCTCACCTTGGTCGCTCCAAGGTTCAGGCCATTGTTCAATATCTGCGCTCGCATCAGACCCTTCCTGACCGCTCTTCAGAAGTCGATAACCAGCCAGATGCCCATGGTGACCCGCGCCTTGGACAGCAATGGTACAATAATATCTGTTCAACCTGCCATGGCGTTGCAGGAGATGGCTATATAGCTGGCGGCACAGGCACCGCCATTGGTCTTAAGGGATTTTTGAATAAAGCCACCGACGGCTTCATTCGCGAGACCATCAAATATGGCCGCTCCAATACCCGCATGCTTGGCTTCCAAGGCCCCACAGCCATGGCTAACCTCTCCGATCAGGAAATCGATGACATCATCGTCTATCTACGCAAGCAGGCGAAGTGATCACGCAATTACAGCGCTCAAATAGCGACGCGGTAGCGCAAAGGATACAGGCGCTCGAACAGCGAAGCAGTAGCGCAACAAGAACAAGGAACTTTCAATCATGAAACGTACGAAAAAGAATATGTCACGGCGCGACTTTATGAAAAATAGCGCCTTTGTAACGGGTGCTGCGACGAGTGCAACCCTTATGACCGGTGCTAACCCGGAACTGGAAGCCAAAGCGCAAGAAGGCCCCAATGAGGACAATCGCACCACGGCGATTGCCCAGTGTCCTTATTGCGGCGTTGGCTGCGGTACCATCATTCAAGCGGAAAACGGCAAAATCGTTTCCATGCGCCCGGATAAGGATCACCCCACCAATTACGGCCTGCAATGCATTAAGGGTCTGACAGCTGCCGAACCCATCTATGTCGACCGCATGGAAGGTGATAGCTATGTACGCAAGGATGTCTGGGCCGAGTGGAACAAGCCGGGGCATGGCGACCTCGACTTCATTTCGGCCACCAAAGGCTCTTTTGACGAAGAGCATTTCGTGCGTGTTCCTTATCATGACGCTGGTAAAATGGTCTCACACAAGATCGCCCATATGGTAAAAACATATGGCGGTAACTCCATCGGTCTTTACGGCTCGGGCCAGCTGACAATGGAAGGTCAGTATATCGAAAATCTGTTCATGAAGGGCGTGCTTGGCTCCAACACCATCGAAGCCAATGCCCGCATGTGCATGACCTCGGCGGTGACTGGATATTTCGCCACACTTGGCTCTGATACGCCGCCGCTTGCTTATGACGATATCGAGCTCAGCGACATGATCATGCATTTTGGTCATAATGCCCGCGAAAGTCATCCCATCATTTTCTGGCGCGCTGCCGACCACAAGAAGAAAAAGAAAATCCCTACTGTCGTTGTTGATCCGCGCCGTACAGGTACGGTGATGGGCTATGAGGATGTGCAGGCGGATAATTCCGTGCATGTGCCAATTTTGAATGGCGATATCAGCTTCCTCAATTCCATCGCTCATGTTTTGCTCAAGGAGCACAAAGATGTCATTGACTGGAAATTCCTCAAAAAGAGCGTTGCCGGCTGGAAAGAATATGTCGACGGTGTTCTGAAGGATTACAGTCCAGAGCAGGTCCAGGATCGCATGGGTGGTGCCAATCATGATGTTTCTCCAGCTCTCATCCGCAAGGTTGCCAAAATGTTTGCCGATGCTACTCGCAAGCGGCTCAAGCGTAACAAAGGTAGCCAGGCTGGCGGAAGCGGCGGCGTCATCATCATGTGGGGCATTGGCTATAACCAGCATGTACATGGCCAACATAATGTGATCTCCATCATTAACCTGCTGACCCTAACCGGCAATCTGGCCAAGCCGGGTTGTGGTCCTTTCTCCATGACCGGCCAGCCCAATGCCATGGGCGAACGCTTCACCGGCGGCCTCACCGGACGCCTGCCGTTCAACGAACCGCTGAAAAACAAAAGCCATCGTCTGCATATGGCCAAGCATTGGCGCGTTCCGGAACAAAATCTCGTCAATGCCATGAATTCAAAGAACCCCGGCTATGCTATTGGCATGATGGAGCGGGCCATGAAGGATGACGTGAAAGCCTTCTTCTTTGTTTACGCCACCCATATCGATTTGCCCGACCAGTATAATCTGATCCGCCCGGCGCTAATGAAAACCTTTAATGTCGTGCAGGAGATCTATCGCCATGCGCCAAATAACCTCTACGCTGATGTGATTTTTCCAGCGGCTACTTGGGGTGAAGTGGACGGGGTTTATATCAGCTCGGAACGTCGTATTAATCTGTGTCAGAAAGCCGCCGAGCCGCCCAAAGGCTGCCTGCCAGACCTTGATATCGTTATCGACAAGGCCAAGGAAATCGGCGAGCTGCTGGGCATGGATATGGAGAAAATCCTGCCGTATGAAAAAGATGAAAAAGGCTTTTATAAAGTCGAAGACATCTTCCGCGATATTTGCAAGGCATCCGAGGGCACAGACACCGACCTCACCGGCATTCTGGAAGTCGAGAAGCTCGACAAGAGCTCACCATATGAACAGTTGGAAGAGTTGCGCGGCATCCAATGGCCGGCGCCAACCTATGACATTGCCAAGGCTGGCGGCACCAGACGGCGGTATATGGGGCAAGAAGGCAAATGGGACGACAAGCCTTATGGCGAGTTCCGCACCTCAGATGGCAAGGTCCACATGAAACTGTGCGAGCAAGATTATTCCGACCGGGAAGCCATAACCAAAAAGCTGATGGAATTTGGCGTCAAGGAAGGTCTTTACACCATTGACCATATGGACCTGATCAAGGAGGCCCGCGATAAGGGGCTGACCCCTGATATGCCTGACGAGGATCAACGCGGCAAGAAATGGGAACAAGTACCCAAAGATAAGTACCCTTACTGGTTTGGTCTTGGCGTGGTGTACGAGCATTTCCATACCGCCAAATCTAATCGCTCGCCAACAACCCGGCGACTTGTTCCTGAAATGTATGTCGAGATGCATCCCGAAGACGCCAAGGATCTTGGTATCAAGGATGGGGACAAGGTGCGCGTCGTAACACGTCGCGGCTCGCTCGAAGCGCGAGCGCAGGTCGGCACCAACTCGCTGGTCAAACCGGCAAGGAACAATGTGCCGCGTGGCTATATGTTTGGACCCTGGAACCTGTCGGTGGCTGATAGCGCCGATCCAAAGAAAAACAAATGGCTTGCCAACGGTGTTACTTCTCGCATCTGGGATCCGGTCTCGGGACAGGTTGACTTTAAGAAAAGTGCTGCCCGCATCGAAAAAATCTAGAGCTTGAGAGGGGCCACTAGACCTTCCCGTTGGCCTTCTCTTCAAGGGAGACTGGAATCGCAAACCTCTGGTTTGACCGGTTCCAGTCTCCCTTCATTTCTATGAAGAATTTGGAAGTAAAATGCAGCGCAGGACGTTTATAAAGGCTTTTGGTCAATGTATTGCCGCCGCGACACTGGCAGCCATGCTGCCGGTTGAAGTAGCTGCGGCGCCGCGTGCCAGTATACGGTTTCTACGCCCGCCAGGAGCCTTGCCGGATGAGGATTTTGTCTCCACGTGCATCCGCTGCGGACAATGCGGCGAAGCCTGTCCGAACCGCTGTATTGGTTATTTCGGTTTTGAGAACGGCATGGCGAGCATGGACACGCCCTTTATTCTGCCGCGTGAGAAGGGCTGCATCTTGTGCATGAAATGTGGCGATGTTTGCCCTTCAGGGGCCATTCGTCCGGTCAAACGCGAGATGAGGGACATTCTCGACAAGGTCAAAATGGGGCGGGCGCAAGTCGATCAACAACTCTGTCTTTCCTGGCAGGGCAAAACCTGTGGTGTCTGCTATCGTTCCTGTCCTCTGCCTGATGTGGCGATCAAAGTCGGAATGCTTGAACAACCGCATGTGCTGGACGGCTGCGTTGGCTGCGGTCTTTGTGAGCGTTCGTGTATTCAGATGCCTCAAGCCATCCGTATCATTCCAAACCATGGATCAGTTTGATGTCACAACCGCAAAAACCATATTTCCTTTGGAAACATCTCAACAAGCTACGCTGGGTTTCGCTGATCGCCGTTTTTTCGATGCTGATCCTGCTGCCGTTCCTGCATGTCTATCAGACCTTTGTGTCTGCCCACGCCTATGACCTGCTAGCCGATAGCGAAAAGCAGCTATATGACGTGATGGAAGTGATCAGCTCGCCCTTTGTCAGCGATCCGGAGCACGATCTTGATGGCCTTAAGGGCACCACCTGGTCGGGCAATCTGTTTGGTCTGAAACTATCCGATCCGCTGGCCGTGCTGGGACAGATCGCGTCCGGCCTGACCTTGTATTGGCCGTTCATCGTGACGGCCCTCATCCCCGTTGCGCTGACCATGCTGCTGGGTCGTTTTTTCTGCGGCTGGATCTGCCCTGCGACGATGCTTTATGAGCTCAACAGTCTGCTCGGCGGATGGCTGGCCTTTGTCGGCTATCGCACCGGCAATCGAAAATTTGACAAGAGATTGAAATATGGCGTGCTGGCTGTTGGGTTGGTTTTATCGGCTCTTACGGGGGCAGCCTTGTTCGCAACCGTGTACCCCCCCGCAATCATTGGCCGGGAGATTTATTACGCCATTGCGCTTGGTGGATTCGGTGCGGGTGTCATCTTTTTTGCGGCAACTCTGGTTTTTGACCTGCTCGTCGCCCGGCGTGGCTTTTGCCGCTATATTTGTCCCGGTGGCGCGCTCTATTCTTTGCTTGGGCGCTACCGTCCAGTGCGTATCAAACGCATCGTCGAGAGCTGCAATGACTGCGCCAAATGCAATGTAGTCTGCGAATTCGGCCTCGATCCCTTGCACGATAATTTTGGCCAGGAGTGTAATAATTGCACCACCTGTATCGCGGTCTGCCCAACTGACGCCATGACGTTTATACTCAGCCCCTTCGATCACCCACCACAAGGCCCCGGTCATCTTGGCAAAAAATATCGCCGTTTGTACAAAGAACAGGCCGACCAGATTGAAAGGGTGGCTGAATGAGAAATCCCAACACACCTCCCCCTTCCATATGGAAAAAGATCTTGAGTGGGACAGACAACCACGATGCTTCCCACAACAGGAAATCGGGAAAGACGGATCGCCGCTCCTTCTTGCATAAAGGCGCGGCATTTCTCGCTCCCGTGGCACTCATGGGGTTACCATTTGCATTTTCCCGCCTGCTAACCCCCGCCAGCGGTCCATCGATTGACCCCAAAACGGCTGATAAATCCAAGCGCAACATCTACCACAAGGCGCGCCGTAATATTCTACGCCCCCCTGGCGCTCTAAAAGACGATGCGGCGTTCACTGCTTCTTGCATCGGTTGCGGACTGTGCGGCGAGGTGTGCCCGCCGCGTTGTATCAAATTCCATGCGCGTGATGGCGGCGCGAATGCCAACACACCCTATATCAATGCCTCTGAAATCGCTTGTATCCTGTGCAACAAATGTATGGAGGCCTGCCCCACCGAAGCTCTCACAGTCATTGCGCGTGAAAAGGTAGATATGGGGATCGCGCAGATTGATCGCTCGGCCTGCTACCCGTGGGTGGATCGAGGCATCTGCGGCGCTTGCTGTGCCATATGCCCCTTGGGCAAAAAAGCCATCAGCCACAAACAGTGGAATCAGTACCAGCCGATCATTCACAAGGCGTGTGTCGGTTGTGGGTTGTGCGTCGAAATCTGTCCCCACCCCAGCACACCAATCTGGATCGTTGATCGGGCGCAGGGGAGCGTTGCAAAGCATCGGATATAGATATGAATAAGAGAACAATCAGTTTTGTTTTGTTTGTGCTGATCAGTTTTAGTTGGCTCGCGGCTCTTTCATCAAGCGCAATGGCCCATCACGTGCTGGGCCGCCCGTCTTATGCCCTCAACGAAGACAGCAACACACCTTCCAGCATGCAGGTGGAAACCCAGATCGGCGATTATTTCGTCAACTATATGGTCTTTCCCGCCTTTCCACGACCCAATGAATCCGGGCGCGTCAATCTTTATGTGCGCAAACTGGATGGTGGCCCGGCCTATAGCGGCAAGGTAGATTTTCTGGTCCGTGACAATAGCTGGTCTTCATGGCTTGGACTTGGCGACAATAGTGAGAATCTAGGTGCGCAGGTCATCGACGATAATGTCTATCGGCAGGGCTTCGTGTTTCGCCAGCGTGGCAGCTATATCATCACGGCACATTTTATGGACGGCGAAACTCCCTATGATATTGATTTTCCCTTGCAGGTCGGTGCACCGTCCCCCGTTGGTCCGATTGGTATCGCTGTTGTTCTCATCTTGACTGTTCTTGGAGGTGTCAGCCTCGCTCAACGTCGCCGTGCCATGAGTGGCCAGACCCGAAGTGCTCATGCCGAGGGTCATGATTGATCATGAATTGGGACAAGATCATTGCAGATAATATGTGCCGGATCAGTCCTGACGGGGTGTTGATCCACCCCGGCCTGCCCTCTGGTTGGGGGATGTTTGTGTGGGCCAGCATGGCGATGATTGTCGCTTGGGGGATTTATACGCCAACGACGGCCAAAGTATCTGACCCTTATCAGGCAAAATCACAATGGCCCCTTGGCACTCTACCTGGGTTTGGTCGGATCGCTCATTATCTGACCGGTTCCCCTTATCTCATTACCGCCCTCAAATTCATCACGGTTGCACTATTTCTCATTGTCATCTGGGCGGGACTGGCAGGAACACCCTTGTCGGAGCGAAATCTTGCAACCGTACTTACATGGAACTTATGGTGGTCAGGTGTTATTGTCTCGGTGTTCTTCATGGGAAGTGCCTGGTGCGCAATATGCCCCTGGGATGCCCTTGCCAGCTGGTTTGTCAAACGCCGCTTATGGCGCCGCACCGATGCTGAAACCTCCATCGGGCTGCGCGTTCCAAAAACTCTTCGCTCTGTTTGGCCTGCACTTGCGGCCTTTGTCGTCCTGACTTGGCTGGAGCTGGGTGTTGGTATCACTGGCGCACCACGAGCGACCGCCATCCTGGCGCTTTTTATGCTGATCATGGCAACCGTTTCGATGGCCATATTCGAGCGTAAGGCCTTTTGCCGTTTTGCCTGTCCCGTTGGACGTACCATCGGTTTTTACAGCCAGCTCGCTCCCGTTGAACTGCGTCCCCAAAAGCTTGATATCTGCGCCACATGCACCAGCCTTGAATGCTACCACGGCAGCGATGATGTGGATCCTTGTCCGACCCATCAGGTGATGGGCCGCATGACGCAGAACACTTTTTGCACCTCTTGCGGTAACTGTGCCCGCTCTTGCCCCCATGAAAATGTCGGCTGGCGCCTGCGCCCTCCAAGTCATGAAGCCCTTGAAGGAGCCCGTCCCCATTGGGATGAGGCGTGGTTCATGGTTACCCTGCTGGCCCTCACCGGGTTTCACGGTCTGACCATGATGGAGTTTTGGGAAGGCTGGATCCGTCAATTGGCTCGCACGCTTGGAGATAGCGGTCAGCTATTGTGGAGCTTTTCCATCGGTATGATTGTCGCAACGATCATTCCAATTGGGCTTTACCTCGCCGTGATCTGGCTGACTCATTTTTTTAACCGCTCAAAAGTTTCTTTTACTGACTTGTTCACACGCCTTGCTTTTGTTGCCCTGCCGTTAGCCTTCGCGTATCATCTTGCCCATAACCTGGCTCATCTCTTGCGTGAAGGGATTGGCGCGGGGGCCGTCTTTGCCAATCCGCTGGGCCTTGGCGAGTTGCCATTATCATTGGAGCAACGCCATGCCAGAATGAGCGAAATGGCCCTCGCCCCAACGACCCTTGCAGCCCTTCAGGCGCTCTTGATGGCCCTTGGATTTTTTATCGCCGTTCTCGTTATCCGCCGCAGGGGCGCAGGCCTGTTCAAGAATATCAGGACTGGTGAAAATGGTTCGGCCCTGACATTGGCGCCAGTATATGCTTTTGCCGTGTTGATAACGGGTTTTCATCTTTGGCTCTTGATGCAACCAATGATCATGCGAGTGTAACCCATTATGTCATCAGATGAAAAAGACGAAAAACTCGACCGCCGGGCTTTTTTCACCTTGGGTATAAAAAAAACGGCAAAAGCTGCTGTAAATATTGCGCAAGCGCGCGTCGAGCAACGTGCCAAAAATTTTATCCGACCCCCTTTTGCCATCGAAGAACTTGATTTCCTCTTAAAATGCACGCGTTGTGATGCCTGCATCAAAGCCTGTCCACACGAGATCATATTTCCCCTCTCGGCAAGACTTGGTGTGGAAGTAGTTTCGACACCGGCACTTGATTTGCTGAGTGGTGCCTGTCATTTGTGTGACGGTTGGCCCTGCGTAGTCGCCTGTGAACCACAAGCCTTGCAACTCCCAAGTGATTTGGAACCGGACGAAGAAGTGGCGCATCCACATCTGGCAATTGCCACGATCATAGCTCAAACCTGCCTACCATTTTCTGGTCCTGAGTGCGGAGCCTGCGGATCCGTTTGCCCCGTCCCTGGTGCCATCAAGTGGGATATGACTAGACCTACAATCAATGAGGAAATATGCATCGGTTGTGCGCAATGTCGCGAAGCTTGCATCACAGAGCCAAAATCAATCACTATCAGCACTACGTAGATTTTAAAAATCTAGCCAGATAAGCCAGATTGGTCCGTTCAGGGTCAATTTGAGACTATGCCGCTGATCTGTATTAACCATTATCTTTCCGCAATGCCCTGAATACGGACCTATTCATACCGCTCGGCTCTTGGCTTGCAAGTTCTTTTGATCTCAACCCTTCATGAAAAGGAGAAAGATCATGGAAAACCAAAACGAGATAGATAAAGCTACACCCAAGAGCAGGGCATGGAACAAGGGCAAGTTGATAGGGCAGAAGCCTCCTTTGCAACCCAAACATGTTTGGGCCATCAGGACGCGATTACAGCTCTACAACAAAGTGCGCGATTTGGCATTGTTCAACCTCGCAATCGATAGCAAATTACGCGGATGTGATGTTGTAAGCTTGAAAGTCGCCGATGTTGCTCCACATGGTTACGCGATTGACCGCGCCACAGTTCGTCAGAGAAAAACAGGGCGTCCAGTCAAATTCGAAATAACCGAACACACACGACAGGCCATAGACGACTATTTGCGACTAAGCGGAAAGGTGCCAAGGAACCTTCTTTTCACCGGGCGGCGAGGAAAAGACAAATCGCTGACAACCAGACAATATGCCCGTTTGGTCTCACAATGGATTGCGAGCATCGGTCTGGATGCTTCTTTGTTTGGCACGCATTCACTGCGTCGCACAAAGGCGACACTGATTTATCGGCAAACCGGTAATCTGCGAGCTGTGCAATTACTGCTGGGTCATGCCAAGATTGAAAGTACGGTCTGGTATTTGGGAGTTGAGGTCGGAAATAGCTGAAAAAGTCGACATATGATATCGGGGCAGAGCGGAAGCGTTCTGCCTCGTTCGGAACTGGGCTTGTAAAACGAAAGAGGAGCGAGGTTGAAAGTAATGAAAATCGTTCGATTCATGATAGTATTTCTAATTGGCATATGCATTATTGTTGTTTTTCTTTATGCAGGATCCTTTTTCATGGATGTAGCAAGCTGGTTGTTCGGAATCGAAGACCCCGGAACCAAGATTTGGATCGGCACCGTATCGTTTATTGTAATAACAATTATGGCTAATAATTATTTTAACGATGAGCGGATGGAGATACTATTGGGAAATAGGATTTTTAGATTTTTCAAATGGGTCGCAGATTGGGACCAGTAGCATGTAAGGTGGCTCCTCATTCCCACGTTTTTCGTGGGAATGAGGAAAATACGAACCGACCAGAGATTACTACTTTATCGCCTGTTTTAGAGCTAATTCAGCTATTCAGCCTGACACGAAAATACAGGCACGGCGCAAAGCTGCATGATAGCAAAGAGAAAATGGATGATTGCTCACTTTTCCACTGCAAACACTGACAGTATGTCATCTGGACAAGACAGACTGTCTTCCATGATCAACAGCCCCAAAGTCGTTCGTCTGGAAAAAAACCGCCGATCAATTGAACGTGTCGGAATATCAGGTCCGGATGCAGGGGTGTTTGCCCTGTCGGATGAGTTCCTCGATCTCGGCGCGGGCTTCATTGATCGGCAGATGGCCGCGACGCGAGTTGCAAAATGCACAGGCTGCGGAAATATTGCCGGGTTCATCTGAACCGCCCTGTGAGTGCGGGACAAGGTGTTCAGCGGTGGCGCGGTGATATTTAACCCGCTCCTGCCAGCGGGATGAAAATGGCTCTATGCCTAGCTCGCGCGCCAGCCGCTCCATGGCCGGACTGTTTTTCGCAGGCATGTCATCAGGCAGGATCATCTCACAGCCGCAATAAAGGCAGCGCCCACCCTGATGCTCGATCGCTCGTTGCAGGGTTTCAGGCGGTACGGCGCGGACGGTTTCGTTACGACACATTTTCACATTCTCCAGTTGCAGGCAGTTTCGCCCGATCTTCCCATCGATTGCAAGTGTTGCCTGTTTTTGCCCGCACGCACCCCCGCCTGATTGCGTGAATTGCCGGTCTCTGGGAAATCATACGGTCGTTCTTGGCATGCGCAACAGAAACAAAGGAAAACTCTGCTATCTCAATACATCATTGACGCAACTCGCTGCAACTTGCGACCATTCGTGAACCTGCGTACAGACACAAAAAAAAGCGCCCCACGGCGAACCGTGAGGCGCTCTTCTCTCAGGCAACCGACAGCCACCTTGAGGCAGTCGACTTGTGAACTCCGGCCATCGATGCAAGGTCAACCACTTTGGGCTGGTTTCCCCTGGCAATCTGAGCCCTGTACCATTGCAGGGCCATCTCCTTGTCGGAGAGGGCTTCAAGTTCCTGTCTGAATGCATCGCGACGACGACAAAAGCCGAATGCGAGGAACAGCGATCCGAACTCCAGCATAAAGGGCAGGAGCATCGGCTGGTAAACCGCATAGTTCCTTGCGCTGATGATCCCGGCCTGCTCCAGCCTGCTACCGACAGGATCAACAACGACTTGTGCGCCAGCTGCCTCAAGCTTTGCGCGGGCTCGATCGATGCGCCCTTGAGCGTCATCGGCCTTGGTGCGCCAGGCTCGGCATTTGGGACCGATGCCGGACGCGCATTCGCGGGCCGCATCGTTGGTGAACGATTTGTAATCCCGCCGGGCATCGACCAAGGCATCGCGCGCCAAGGTCAAACCCATATTTTGGCTCTGGAGCCGGGTTGTATGAGCGTCGGACGTGGTGGCCGTCCTGCTCATGCTTGCCAGAACCGAAATGCTTGTTCCCAGGATAAAAACGGTTAAAAATCCAAGGGTTTTCATCCTTTGCTTCTCCTGCCAGGCGTACTCGGCCAGAGTGAGCGCACCTGCTGCGGCGATTGTCGCGGTTAGAATGGCTGCGATCTGGTCCCATCCAGAGCCGATTCCCAACATAAAACGGACGTTCATGGCGGCATTGACAGCGAGAAGAGAGCTGCCGATGCCGATTGCGACGACTTGCCAGGTCGTGGGGGTGTGTTGCGTGGTCATGGTCACCTCCATCGTCGGCACGGCCTGAAAGCGTTTGCTATCAGTCCCAACCGTGCCCCACACGGGCGCAAAAAACGCCCCGGCAACCGACCTTGACCGGCTGCCGGGGCGTTTCTCGTACGACTTGGATTGCTGGGGCTGGTTTGGAGCGGTTGAGCTTGACCTCGTGCCACCGTCCGGATCCCCGGGAGTCATTCGGGCAATGCCCGCTCTCCACTGCTGATGACATCAACATAGGACATTTATGTCCTATGTTCAACATTAAAAGGACATTTACGTCCTGTAATTTTTGTAGTAACAAGCGGTATGAAGAAAAAAGGCATTTCAACCCCACTTTCAGGCGATGAATTGCGGGGGATTATCGAGAAACTGGGGTGGACGCAGACCGACCTTGCGGAGCTTGGCGGTGTGAGCGATCGACAGGGGCGTCGTCTTGTGAAAGGTGGTATGGCCAGTTTCGATGCCATCCTGATGCGATTATTAGCGGCACATCCGGAACTGGTTGAGGAAGCCTTGAAGCATTCCGGCCTTCCCGGTGGCCGCCAGGCCACGCCAAGGGGGCGGCCAAAGAAGAAAGGCTCATCGTCTGTATGAGGGGCGAGGCAATCAGCGGATACATCAAGGCGGTGACTCAATATCCGATCAGAGTCCTCGGCCTCCTATCTGCCAGTGGCTTTGCAATGTAATATTGCCAAGAGACTCTTTTTTAGTAGGAACATAGAAACCCACGTCCTTCGGGCGTGGTCAGAGTTCACAGGCTTTGCCGGTTGAACGACCCAGATGCTACTTGTGAGCTGAGTTGTCCCCACAACATCAGCAAAGGAGTAGCAAATGAGCCGCTTCAGAAAACTATCACATTCGATATGGCACTGTCAGTACCACATTGTTTGGGTTCCCAAATACAGGTTTCGGGTTTTGACTGGCCCCGTGGCAAGCGAGGTCGGGCGATGCATCCGTGCTTTTTCGGAGCAAAAAGGAGCAGAAATCGTGGAAC
>JAAETJ010000390.1 GCA_024228495.1 bacterium
ACGCTGCTGGCTGAATCCGGATCTCGGGCCAATTTTGTCAGAAGAGGATCAACCTAAAACGTCCGCATTTTATGGCGCTGAGGTAGCGCTGATCTGCCTTGGCGTTTTAACTGTTTGCCGAGTCTTTGGCCTGGCCATGGGCGGTGCTTTTGGCGGTGTGATGCCATTTGGCGGCTTGATTGTTTTGGCCATTACCTGTGCAGTCACCTATGCCGCATATCGTCGTTTGAATATACTCAAGATCGTGCTTCCGATCACGGTGATATTCCACTTCTATATGATCTTTGTGAATATGGGCGAGGATGGTAGCTTGCCGACCTGGTCGATCACCTTTGCTGCATTCATCCTGCTCCTGGCGTATCTGGGTCGGCCGATTTATAGCGCGGCGGCTGACAGTGGGTTCCATTTCTCGGATCTATGGGATGAATTCTTTGCGGGGCTCATGCCGCCCACGATCCTGATTTCTTTTGCTTTGGGGTCGATTCTCCTTGGCCTGGCAACACC
>JAAETJ010000391.1 GCA_024228495.1 bacterium
GAAAATATCGCGTGGGACGGTGTGAAACTCGGCCTGGTCGCTGGGGCCGGTGTTGAAGCGGCCTTGAGCCAGAACTGGTCCTTCAAGGGCGAATATCTGTTCGTTCAGATGGATAAGGAGAATGTGGTTTACGACGCGGGGAGCGACGATGATATCGACTTTTCCAATCGCTCGCATCTTGTCCGGATCGGTCTCAACTACAAATTCAATGATCTGTTCTGATAATCTTGTTGTAGTTGCAAGCTAGAGCGTTCTGCCGATAGTAGATTCGTGATTCCTAAATTGGTGTGAATTTGGTTCATGGTGTTGATGAGAACGACATCATGGCCAAGGCACATCCAATTGGCACCTATACCGATACTTTCGATAGCACACGCTGGCTGATGCGTGGGCAACTCAATTACCTCCACTAAAAGTGGAGGTTTGAATATGGGAACCGCTCTAACCCGAATAATTACGGTAATTACAGTGACAGTAACCGAAATAGCTGATTTTCTACCATTTTTCACTTATCTTCGTTGTAATTCGGTTACTGTCATCTATGGACGCCCCGGTGATTGCAAGTGTTTTTTGAAGTTATGGACTGTGGCTTTGCTGTCATCTATCCGGCCTGTTTGCGCGGCAATGATTTCAAGCAATTTTTCAATGCCATCAGCTATGCCCCATTGATTCAGAAAAAAGCTATTTGGCAAGATCGGGGAAATGAGCTGGGGAGTTACCTAAATTGCTATACTATCTTGGTGCGCGCTTGGCGAGAATGCGTTGCAGGGTGCGGCGATGCATATTGAGACGGCGCGCCGTTTCGGAGACATTGCGATCACACAATTCATAAACACGCTGAATGTGTTCCCAGCGAACCCGGTCTGCTGACATAGGATTTTCAGGTGGCGCTGCTTTTTCACCGGTAACAGCCATCAAGGCATCATAAATATTGTCGGCATCAGCTGGCTTGGCAAGATAATCGACGGCACCAAGGCGCATGGCATTAACGGCAGAAGCAAGATTGCCATAGCCAGTGAGGATCAAGCTGCGAGCATTGGGCTGGACTTCATGCAGCGCTTCGATAACGCTCAAGCCATTGCCATCGTCAAGACGCATGTCGATGACCGCGTAGCTTGGCGGAGTTTCACGGACAATCGCCAGACCCTCGGAAACTGTTTCCGCGGTAAGAACCGTAAACCCTCTGTTTTCCATGGCTTTAGCCAGACGCGTCATCCATGGGCGGTCATCATCGACAATGAGCAGTGATGCGCCATTTGGCAGATTTTCGTCCTGAAGATCATCGGTCTCACCCGTATGTGTGGTCACTTTTCTCTTCCTTTCGATTAAGAACTACTTGCATTCTATCTTGCCTACTCTACTCTTATACATGACAGAATAATTACGCCAAGTGTCTCATGGCCAAAAATGCAAATTCTACAACTATAATTGAAATCACCGTAAATTTTTGAATTTTGTGCTATGCAAACCATTCGGTTTCTTCTGCTTCGATCACCTTGCGTGGCCATATTAGCGTTATGATGGCCCCTGTTTTTGGTGGAACATGATTTTCAAGGCTCAAAGAGGCACCAGAGCGTTCCAGCAAGGTTTTAGCGATGAAAAACCCAAGCCCCAGTCCATTTTCCTTTTCGCCCGGGTTTTCACGTCCGGGAGGGTGGCGTGACGAGATATAGGGTTCGCCAAGCTGGTCGAGAATAGCCATATCAAATCCCGGTCCATTATCACTGATGATGATCGTCAGCAATTTTTCGTTCCATGAGGCATCAATGTTGACTTGCGAGGATGAAAAGTCAACGGCGTTTTCAACCAGGTTACCGATCCCGTAAAGCAGGCCGGGATTGCGATTTATCACCGGTTCTACGCGCCCTTGCTCGGTTTTTGCATTATAAGAGGCAGCTGCTTCAATGGTGATGCCCTTGCCAAAACTGCGATATGGCTCAACGGCTTCATCGATCATCTCATGAATGGTCAGGCGGCCATGAACGAGATCGGTATCGACGCGTTTGCGCGATAGGGTCGAAAGAATTTCCCGACAGCGCTCGGCCTGCGAGGTTAAAAGATCCAGATCTTGGGCCGTTTCTTCTTGGCCATCACATTGAGCCCGCAATTCCTTGGAGACCAGAATAATAGTCGACAGAGGCGTGCCAAGTTCGTGGGCGGCAGCGGCGGCCAGGCTATCAAGCGCGGATAGCTTTTGTTCGCGGGCCAAAACCAGCTCGGCGACCGCCAAAGCATTTGACATGTCCCTTGTTTCGAGTGCGATACGCCAAGCGTAAAAGGCCATGAATGTAATGCCCACCACAACGGAGGCCCACAGGCCTGTCACATAGATATCATCCATTTTGGCGGTCTCATGGGGATACCATGGCAGAGGATAATGATAGATCGCCAGCAGCGTCGCACAGCCGATTGCCAACATCCCCAGGTGGATGGTGATACGGGGATACTGGGTGCTGGCGGAGATGCTAACTGGCACCAGCAACAAGAAAGCAAAGGGGTTGAGCAGCCCACCAGTCAAATAAAGCAGGGCGGTCAGATGCCAGATATCAAACCCCAGAATAAGCGCGGCGTACGAGGCGATGAGGGGATAGCTGGAGGGATAGATCAATCGCAAGATAATGTTCAACCAGGCCGATAGCGCCACAAGAGACAGGCACCAGCCAACGGGAAACGAAAAACCAAGCCCCCAATATAAAAAGGAGATGGTCAGCGCTTGTCCGGCCACTGCGAACCAGCGTAATCTGGTGATGGTGCCAAGACGCAAATGGGAGCGATCAGGATTTGACAGCTCTTCCTTGGCAGTGCGCACCACTTCCAGGTTTTGTTCGGCTTCCGAAGTTGTTATTTTGACTAGCATGGGAGCACTCGTTTAGTTTTTGATGAATTCATCAATATGATCTGCGACTTCTTCGGCAGCAAAATCCTGAAAGAAATGATCGGCATCCTCGATCATTTTTAGTTGTAGATTTTTGCCATCGACAAAGGGGCTGACAGCTTCGGGCAAGCCTTTGACGACCTTGTCATTGGCGCCTGCAATAACCATTGTCGGGATTTTGATGTCTTTGAGAACATTGGGGGTGTGGCGTGCAGGATCAGGCTTATTGTAAGAAACAAAAGCGCTGGCGGTTGCCTTGGTATTCGCGCAGTAAATGATGCCGATATTTTCCAGCATCTCACTACCTTTGCCACTGGAGGTGAGATTTTGCGCTCTGTCCAGCAAGGGGCCAAGTTTGGTCTTGTAACTTTTTTCGTAACTGTCTTCGCCATATTTTTGCGACCATGTGGCGGGCGCGACGAGAATGACGTGATCGACAGCAGCATCAGGTTTGCCAGCAGCATATCTGGCGGTCTGATTGCCACCACGTGAATGGCCAAGCACGGATATCTTGCCGGCCCCTTTTGATTTGAGCCAATTTACCCATGTCGCGATTTCATCGACTGCATCAAGATGATGGTGTTTATGGGGTGTTTTGCAATCATACATGCTGGCCCCGCGATTATCGATGCCAAGGCTTAAATTGATGGCTAGCGTATTGTGACCACGCTCCTTGAGTAGTTCTTGCAGCGTTTTGATAATTTCCATCTCATTGTGAGCGAGGGTGCCATGGGTCAGCAATATGACCCCGTCAGACAGCTTCTTGTTTTTGGCCAGTTCAAGATTTGCATTGAGGGTGAGGCCCCCCGCCTTTAGCGAGACCTTTTCCTTGGCTTGGGCAAAACCGGTGAAAGCTAGCACAAGAAATAGCGCCAGAGTGATGTTGATAGCAGCGTTCATTTATCATCTCCTTGTGTTTTGGGTCAGTTTAGCAAAAACGGTCGCCAAACCCCAGCTTTAACGAGCGTGATGGTTTTTTCGATGATCTAGTACACCCCGCTGGGAGTTCTGACTCTATTTGATGGTCTTTACTGAGTCTGAATTGTAACGGTTGAATTTTTTTAGTAATGCTGGATTCCCGATTGTCAATTCAGGCATTAAGAGCAATATTAACACGGCCCACAAATAGATTATATTTTTCTGCAATTCAGTCTACTGGTTGTGCATGATAAATACAGATGCAAGATCTATGAAGCCGGAAACACAAGAGCAGCTTCGCAGGCAAGCGATAAGGCTGTGGCGCAAAGTTGGAAAATACAAACAGATCGGCGATATTATCGGCGTCCACGCCTACACCATTGGAAAATGGGTTCGCAACTATAAAAAATATGGCGCCAACTCGCTCAAGTCACAAAAGCGGAGGCGCCGCATGGGCGAGGATCGGCTACTTTCGCGCGATCAGGAAATCGCCCTCCAAAAAGAGATTTGCGACAAGTCGCCAGACCAGCTCAAGCTGGCTTATGACGTTTTTGGCGCATGCTCATAGCCCCTTTTGCCAGAGGTAAAGATTGCTTGCGACATGTTTTATGGTGGTGAAATTAGCTGGTGCGTTACCTTTTCTGATGTGGCATTCATCGTCGCGAAAAACCATCTCCATGACCCAGTGCAACCCGTTCTCGATACTCCAGTGCTCGCGGATGGCGTCAGCCATGAATTTGGCCTCCCTGTCAAGGGATAAGATGTAGTATCGTGTCACCCATGGCTAAACGCGCAAAGAAAAACAGCAGTAAAAATCCCAACCGGTTGTCGGTTAAAATGCGGCAGCATATAGAGGCGCTTGGCCTCTTGGAGGCGACCTACAAGGACTGGTGTTGGAACAATGGCTTTGTTGATAGTCTTGATAAAAGCGATACTGAGCGCGCCAATGAAGCTGCGCATTACCAGCGCGAAATGGCGCGCAACGCTGCGATTGACAGCGTTTTGCGCGATCCTCGCAAGCTGATTGCTCATGCCTGCGCCAACAAGATGCTTCCCAATGAATTATCGCGCCTTAAATGGTCGGCCTTTTGCCAAAGCGTGCAACATAGCAACGACAGAGGAAAGCGACGACCACAGCTCCAGGAGCTGCTACTCACCGTTAATGAGCGTGCCGATTTTTTATTTGAACAGATCGAAGTCGGTGGTCAGATCGTACATTTTGTGGATGCTTTGATCGAGCTCAATGGCCATCGCAATCAATGGATCAGACCGCTGAAAAACTGGCGCCCGAGCAAGCGAAATCGCAAACGCCAGTTCGCGTCTTTGTTGCGCCATCTGCTGGCCAAATATCAAGTGCCCTCTTTTATGGATAGCGCCTGGTTTCTCCGCGAGGATGGGGCCGGAAAATATAGAGAATGGTTTATCCATATTGGATCGGGCCAAAATATTCGCACGGCGAAAAAGCTGCCTTTCACGTTGACCAAACGCATGGCCCACGAATTTCTTTTCGCCCCTCAGACTTACAATGTCCTGCAGGCTTTGCGTTGGGCTGAAGTGCATGGCATTGGCGGAGATCGGCGCTTGACCGAAGCCCTGCTGGTCACACAGATAGGGGAGACCTTCGAGCATCAAAAATTCTGGCGCAGTGTCATTTTATTTTTTATTAATAATGCCATGCTCGACCGGCGTCACATCGGCCCCATTATCGACTATCTACAATTCCAAAAATTTACCGTTCAAGAAGTGATGGTGGCGCCAGATGCCATTGAGCGGATTCTGCCGCCGCAACCAAATCTCACCATGCAGGGCCGCACACCAGCAGCTTTGTTGCGCCAAGTCGATGAGTGGCACGAGGAACTTAATCGCTCGAGCAATGTGCTCGGTCTGTCTTTCCCATCATCCGGATATAAATCCTACAAGAAACAACAGGGCGATGATCTGTGGACCATTCACGAACTGCTCACCGGAACGCAACTCGTTGAGGAGGGAAAGAAGCTCAATCATTGTGTCGCTACTTACGCGGAAAGCTGTACGCAGGGATATTGCTCGATCTGGTCGATGGAGCGGTCGCGCAATAACAAGGTGCACAAACAACTGACCATCGAAGTCCAACTCCACGGCATGATTGTGCAAGTCCGCGGCAAGAACAATAGAGAATGCACTCGTACCGAACTCGACCTGATCCGCCAGTGGGCAACCCAAGCTGGTCTCACCATCGACAATTATGTGGAATTAATCCAATGAACCTCAAAGACGCGAGCATCGAGCAAACCGACAACTGTCACCCCCTATTCCGCAATGCCCCCTCTTCCGTTGCCTTTAAAAAGCTGCGCAAACGCTTGTTACGCCAGATGCGCGAGGCACTTGGTGATTTTTCCATGGTGGAGCCACAAGCCAAATGGCTCATATGTCTGTCGGGGGGCAAGGATAGCTACGCCCTGCTGGCGCTGCTGGCAGATCTCAAATGGCGCGGGCTATTGCCGGTTGAGCTACTTGCTTGCAATCTTGATCAAGGACAGCCGGGCTTTCCCAAACATATTTTGCCAGAATTTCTCGAGCAAACCGGCATCCCTTTTCATATCGAAACCAAAGACACCTATTCCATCGTCAAGGAGAAAATTCCCGAAGGTGGCACCACGTGCTCCTTGTGCTCGCGTCTGCGGCGCGGTCATCTCTACCGCATCGCGCATGAAGAGAACTGTACTCATATCGTGCTTGGCCATCATATGGACGATCTGCTGGAGACCTTTTTTCTCAACCTGTTTCATGGCGGACGCCTTGCGACCATGTCGCCAAAACTGCGCAATGATAATGGTGATCTTATCGTTCTGCGCCCTCTCATCTATGCCTATGAGGGCGACCTTGAACGCTTTGCGCAGGCGCTTAAATTTCCGATCATCCCTTGCAATCTGTGCGGCTCACAGAAAAATCTGCAACGAGTGATTGTGCGCGAAATACTCGACACGTGGGAGCGTCAAACACCGGGGCGCAAATCAATCATGGCCAAGGCTTTGAGCAATGTCAGCCCCTCCCATCTTCTAGATACCGAACTGTTTGATTTTTCCCAACTTGACGGTCTTGCAATCACCAGTAAAGTCTAACTGCCCTAGGGCCATTTTAAAATGATACCAAGTTTCACTTGAAATTTCATATCGCAAACCCCTAATATATGGCTGAAAGATAAAAATACGAGAAAATACGGGGAGAGCTACCTTCATGCCGATGGAACAACGCGAAATCGAACAGCTGATATTGGCCGCCATACCAGACGCGCAAATTGAGCTGGTAGATACCGCTGGTGACAATGATCACTGGTCGGCAAAAGTCGTCTCAAAGCAGTTTCGCGGCAAATCACGCGTGCAACAGCACCAGATGGTCAATAAGGCCTTTGGCGACAAGCTGGGCACGGTCTTGCATGCGCTGGCACTTTCAACGGCCATACCGGACTGCACTTTGGATCAATCTGGACTGAACTTTGGATCAATCACAATCGAAACAAGTAATTATAAAAGGAATTGACATGAGCGAACAAGAGATACATGACTGGATTGGCAAGACCCTCACAACCAATGATGTCGTGCTATTCATGAAGGGCTCGCACCAGATGCCGCAATGTGGTTTTTCTGGTCTGTGTGTGCAGGTTCTGGATCATCTTGGCGTTGATTTCAAAGACGTCAATGTCCTTGATGATATGGGCATCCGAGAAGGCATCAAAACCTTTTCCGACTGGCCGACCATCCCCCAGCTTTATATCAAAGGCGAATTTATTGGCGGTGCCGATATCGTCAAGGAAATGTTCCAAGCCGGTGAATTGCAGCAAATGATGCAGGACAAGGGCGTGGCGATTACCAATATCGCGCAAGCCTAATTGGTTGCGTGCATAAAAGGCGAGTACAAAAAACTCCGGGCGGCTGTTTATAAGCTTCTCGGAGTTTTTTATTGCAATTGTGATACTTCTCCCACCTGCTTACCAAGCCAAAAGTTCAGATGGTATACGACCCAAGATATGAAGCTTTCCTCGCATCACTTCAATCATTGGACTTGCATTTTCTGCCCGAAACGCCATATTTTAGAAACGGGTAATATGCTTCTTCCCCTCAAGGATGGTACTTGCAAAAAGGAATAATTGTTTAAAAAATGAATGCGACGCGTCGCTCAATCTTTCTCGAAATGCTGATGGCGGGTGCCACATTATGTCTTCTACTTGGCCTGACCCTGCCGGTTGTCAAGCTTACTTGGCTGTATTTTTTCGACAACAGACATTCTATCATCTCGATTATCTGGGTACTATTCCAGGACAAAGAATGGCTACTCTCTGGCGTCCTGATTATATTTAGTGCCTTGTTTCCACTAGCAAAACTATCCTATTTGATGCTTTTGTATTTCCGGCGGTTAAACGATATTCTACCCAGCAAAAAGCTTTTGTATATTCTTTCGTGGCTAGGGCGCTGGTCTATGCTTGATGTACTGGTACTCGCTCTCATCGTCTTTTACACCAAGCAAACAGGGGTCGCCGACGCGACCGTTTTACCCGGCATCTATTTCTTTGCGGTCTCGGTGCTGCTCACCATGTGGGCCTCTGAACTTGCCGAACAGCAATTTCATGACCTACGCGTCGAAATCCAAAACACCTCCGACGAAACCATCGCGCTCATCGAAGATCAGCGCACGAGATCATAGCGCACAAGCATGATTTTTAGTTTTATTTGAACATTGTCACCTGTATGGATTATACTTGGTCAATATTTTCTACAAGCAGATCAAGTCATTGAAATTTTTTACCATTTCTGGCGATCGCGGATCTGATATTGGTTTCCGTCGTCCGAAAAATTATAGAGCTGCTGCAAGCCCCGCATATCTTTTGGAAAGATCAAAAAGCCCAGCTATCCCATCAAAATCCCCGCAAACCGAATCAGTTTCTCCGCTATTCTCATCCTAGCTGATCAGGATGCACCCTGGAGAATTTTTAGAGGTTCCCTATACAAAGAGTATCATGTTCGGCAGAAATACGGCCTCAACTAAAAACGTCAAATACCAGAGCTAAGATGGCTTATACCCGTCCCCTCCCCAATGGCTGATCGAGGAGCGCCGGCGTATTCGTTGCACATCCTTCCCCATGCCATAGTGAGCGACCAGACGATCAAGGGCAATCTGTAAGATCAACTTGCCAGAACGCCGTGGCCAGCCGTGCGCTTTTTCGGCGTCCGACAGGCCCAATTGAAAACAGCATACATCAAGTAGAATATCTGATAAATCACTGCCCACTTCATCGATGGCGCCCCGCACTCTCTGTCTGGCAGCCAACCTATTGTCGGATATCTCGATCCATGCTCCGGGCGCGCTGCGCCTTTGTCCGCCAGTCCCCGGCTCCGACCAACTCGACGTCATGCGAGGCATCATGCCTGCAAATTGGAAATCTTGCGCCAATCGCTCCCCAGCAGCAAACTGCATTTTGGAAATCATCGGCTCGCCTAAGACATCCTTGCGTCTTCTCAACCAGCCAAGCGGCGATGAGCGATCATTGACCACGACGGTACGTTCATCACCATCTATATTGCGTTGACTTATTGTGCGGCTTTGATGTTGCTCGGCAAATGGATCGGTCCCCGCCAGCAAGCGCTTCAGCGCCAGGCGGCCATTATTGCCAATCACCCAGCCGGTTTTAGTGCGTGTGAGCAAGCCGCGCCTCATCACCTGCTCAACGAGATCCTTATCTGGAACGAGAACCGAAGAGCTGCTTGCCCTTAATAGAACGACAACACGATAGCAAGGTGTTGATCCGCACTGCTTGCTCTCTTGCAACAAGTGCGCGCCCTCTCGTGACATGGCCCGCAGCAGTTTTTTGAGTTGTTTGATGCCAGTGTTTCTGGCCCCTCCTGAACTCATACCCGAGGCCCTGCATAGGTATCATTGGTGGACGCATGGGATTGGCTAATCGATCGAAACAGATCCATCTGGCAAGAAATGGCGCTTTCCAGATGAGACAAGGAGCGATCAAAGGTCATATCATCGCGCGCATCTTCGACCAGTGCGCAGCCATGGGCAACGGTGGTGCGATCCCGGCCAAAGAGGCGACCCACATCGCTGAGCGACAGACCCTCCGTGGTATGGGCCAGATACATCGCCACCTGCCGGGCAAACGCAATGTTTTTGCGCCCCCTAGTACGGGCAACGAGCTGAGACTGGTCTACCTCATAGACGAGTGCCACCATATCGAGCAGAAATCGATGCAGTGCCCGCTGAGCGAGATTTGGTTGACGATGAGAATTTTGCTTGAGTGAACGATAGGGAGGAAGATTGTCATGCCCATCTTTATTATTTTCCAACCCATTATTGGCTGGTTTTGGTGAGTTTGGGACTTGTGTAAGCACGGCCACTTTCATCTGATTATCCTAACTGATATTTTTATTTAATGGCTCCCCACCATGCGATACTACAATAGGATTATATTCCTTTAATTGAATGATAATCAATACTTACCCCCCTGCGGATAAGTTATTGTTGAATATATAGCTAATTTACTACCTATAATATGTTGCTTTACTAAATGTCGTGCTACTACACGCCAGCTTCTTGTAATGGGAATTTATCCCCATTACCTGTTTCCGTGTGATGATGTGAGCATCACACAAAGGAAAACTACATGATCCCTCAGGCACAAAACACCGACAATCCCTATGCACGAATGGCTGCTGAAGGCGCCAAACACTATCATCGCTCCCGCCACATTCCAGCCTTGCTGGCTTTGTGGCCATCTGAATTGGATGACATGAGTGCTACGGGCACAAATCGCATTATCAAGGAATTGGAGATCGCCCTTATGGCCGAACGCCGACGCGGCCGCGCCCATCACTGGTGCTATGACCTTAACCGCCATCTGGCGCTAGTGTCGGCTCTGAAAGGGGAAAGGGCGCATCTTGCGTGTATGCCTTGATGACAACGACTGATACAAGATGCTGAGAAACTCACAGCACGAGCGCTCTGCCCTTACGCAAAATGGCTTCGACATCCTTGCTATAGCGCCCTTTTTTACTACCCAGCACGAGGCCCGGCAACAGGCTCATGGGAGCACGCGATCCCTTGATACCCTGAATAAGGATACGGATAGCGCGGCTTTGTGGGTTGGAATAAACCGGCACAATCTTAAGCGCTCCAAAGCGCCCTTTTAGCAGGGTTAACAGCTCAGGCAATGAATCAGGGCGATGAATCAGGTTCAGGGTACCTTTGGGAGCGGCCATGGCGGTCAAAAAACGGATCCATTGCGCCAGCTCACCACCTTGCAGGCGGTGCGCGGCGCTTTTATCTTCGCTCCCACAAGATCGAGAGCGATCAGCGCGATAAAAAGGCGGGTTGGCCACCACATGGGCATAACTCTGGGGCTCAAGCCCTTTTTGCGGCAATTCCCCCAGCGGCTTGATCAGATCCGCTTCAATGATCGAGACACGCGCTTCCAGCTTGTTATGAGCCACATTGCGTCGCGCCAGCGCCACGATATCGCTTTGGCATTCAATCCCCGTCACTTTCAGATCCGCAAACCTCGTTGCCAGGCACATAGCAATAGGGGCACAGCCACAACCAGCATCCAGCACACGTTCATCAACATCCCCCTTGCAAGGGACAATCGCGGCCAAGAGCAAAGCATCTATCGAGGCCCGCGGTCCCTTGCAAGGCTGCTCAAGCGTGAAGCGTCCATCAAGAAAATTATCGAAACTGGTCTCCATAAGCGGTTTTTCGGCCCTCTATTCTTACCTGATTACTACTTGGCGACCTCAACTCCGGCGTCTGCAAGCAAAGTGCGAGCCTCCTCCAGGCGGTGCTTTTCGACCATCATGCGCGATTGCAACACCCCCAGCGAGCCCTCCATAATGCTCATATTCTGATCCAAATGGTCGAAGGGAATATTGGCGTCAGACAAAAGCGAGCGAACAAATGACATGAGAACCAGGTCATTGCTGCGTAAAAGTTCGATCATTCCAGGCATCCCTCTCAAATTGTATGCAATTGGGGGCTGGACAGGCAATCCCATACTTCTCTATATCAAAGGCGAGAAATGCATTATAACTGATGCAACGTGGTGAATTCTATCAAACAGTATTCATCCCATATTGTTCAAGGAAAAAAGGGAGATCAGGCTTTGGGTGTTGTCGTTTCATTAGATAAGGCACGCGGTTCCGGCCCTGGTCTAAAACCTCTGTTTGACCTGGTTGAAAGCGATATGGGGAGGCTCAATGACCTCATTTTAAGCAAGGCTCATTCTCATGTAGAAATGATCCCCAAACTGGCGCGTCATCTCATCAATTCGGGCGGAAAACGCCTGCGTCCCATCCTCACTATCGCTGCCGCGCAAATGTGTGGCTACGAGACTGGTAATGACCACATTCCCCTTGCTGCCGCTGTCGAGTTCATGCACACCGCTACCCTGTTGCACGATGATGTCGTGGATGAAAGCGATATGCGCCGGGGCCGCGCCACCGCACGCATATTATGGGGCAATGAAGCCAGCGTACTGGTTGGCGACTATCTGCTGGGACAGGCCTTTAAAATGCAGGTGGATGTGGGCATCATTGATGCCTTGTCGATCCTTGCCAATGCCGCCGCCATCATCGCCGAAGGCGAAGTCATGCAACTGGCAGCCGCCAAAAACATGGAAACCACCGAAGATGAATATCTGACCATTATCCAATCCAAAACCGCCGCCCTGTTCGCGGCCGCCTGCGAACTGGGTGCTGTGGTCGCCAATAAATCAGAACGCGAGCGCGCCGCTCTTCGCTCTTACGGCAATAATCTGGGCCTTGCGTTCCAGCTCGTAGACGATGCCCTTGACTATTCCGGCTCCAGCGAATTGCTGGGCAAAAATATCGGTGATGATTTCCACGAGGGTAAAATCACCCTGCCCATCGTGCTTTCTTATCGGCGTGGCAGCGAGGATGAGCAAAAATTCTGGAAACGCACTCTAACGAAAGGCGACGTGCAGGACGGCGATCTGGAACAAGCCGCCGAGCTGATGAAAAAGCACAATGCCCTCACCGACACCATCAAACGCGCCCAACACTATGGCAACATCGCCAAAGACGCCATGGCGATTTTCCCAGATAGCAAACACAAATCCGCCCTTGTTGAGACCATCAGTTTTTGCGTCTCGCGCACGCATTAAACCGCAGCGAGGAAGAGGAAATACGCTCACCGCGCGCTCAGTGGGAGACAGTGGATGGTTCCCTGCACCTCATTATTGAAGATGTTTGAAATTGATGGAAGAGCTGCACACCCTTTATTACCCTACAATCAATTGGGATAATTGAGGAAGGAGAAATGAATCGCTTGTGATGCTTTCTCAATCATACGAGTTGCAACAAGTGCAGGAATAAAGGGATCCCCGCCCCAGGGGCGGTGTATTGAGCCTGGAACAACCGCAAGTATCTATCTTCGTGTAATTGCTTGTCTTGGCCTTGATTCTTTACGTACCTACCGCTTCAAGTAATCAGCATTGAACAGCCCTGCTTCCGTACCGTAGAAGCAAAATACCCATCGGTCCAAAATTCTCCACCCCATAACTGTTTCTTCATATGCGGTCATCGCTTGAAAATCTCCCGCGATGTAATACTCTTCACCATCGTAACAATCTTTGTCACCGAGTATGTCGGAACCGACTGGATCATAAAATGAACGTGATCCTCATCCGTCCCAATCTCTGAAAACTTCACTTGATAACGCTTCTCTAACTCTAAACATACACCCCGTAACTCCATATCGACGCACTCACCAAATACAGCACGGCGATATTTTGCAGGAAATACCATGTGATAAATCAGAACCGTAACATTATGACTTTTATCGATATAGGTGCTCACGCACCTGTACTACGCCACAAGGGGCAGGGAATACAAACCCCAGAGATTCAAACGCAACGGAATCACCTATGCGCTATTGTTTCCCCGTTTCAACTCCCAAACGCAACATCTGCTTTTTGATGGAATATGCTTTTGATTCACCGGTTTGGTAGGTGGGGTCAAGGGTCTTGTCGCGCATTACTATGCAAGCGATTTTCGGCCTTCTACCTCAACATTGTCGCGGCCACCCACCAATCGGGGTGATCCGCGCGAATTTTTAGCGCGGCCTGCTCTGCACGATCCTTGCTATCATAGAGGCCAAAGCAAGTTGCGCCAGAACCGGACATACGCGCCACGCGGCAACTACCATCTTTGCCAATGACCTCTAGTACATCGGCGATAACAGGGGCAAGGCGTATGGCAGGTTCCTGCAAATCATTGCGCTGGGTCCGCAACCAGCCGATAATCGTCAGCGGTTCAATATCCTTCATCCGTCTGAAAACGTCACAGTCTTCTTGGCTTGGCAAACCCTCCATGAAAAATTTGCCAATATCAATCTCATCGGAGAGTTCAGATGGCAAGGGGGCGGCGGCAAGCTCTTTAAATACCATGGGTGTACTAACACGAACGCCTGGGTTCACAAGCACGCAAGGCAGCGGCTGAAATTCTGTGGCCGGTTCGAATATACCGCCCGTTCCCGAAATATTCTTGGCTGTTGGTGATAAGCACATGGCCACATCGGCACCCAGACCCTCCGCCATTTCACGAAGGTCATATTCATCAACATAAGAGGAAAATTCCTGCAACGCTTTTAGCGTCGCGGCGGCATCAGAGGACCCACCACCAATACCGGCGGCTATGGGCAGTTTTTTTTCAAGCAGAATCTCTCCACCACAACAGCCTTCGAATTGTTTTTGAAAAAGCCGTGCGGCCTGCACAACAAGATTGTGTTGCGAACTGTCACAAGCATCATCTAAATCCGCTGCAAAGGGACCCGTTATTTCCAGCGACCAACCTTGACCTGAACCCGTCACCTCTGGATGCCCTTCTTGCCGGAAATGCAGCTTATCGGCGACATCTGCGAACGCCACGAGCCCAGTGAGCTCATGATAGCCATCAGTTCGGCGCCCCTTAATATGTAAACTGAGATTTACTTTGGCAGGAGCATTGATATGAAACTGGTGATCCGAATTCTCGCCGTTGCGGTGGCCCTGCTCGGTGCGCGTAACTTTCATCCTTGATCAGTGCGACAGCAAGGGAGGAATGATCAGGCGCAAACCAGGTTTAATCTTGTTGCCTTTCAGCAATCGGCGCTGATTGGCTCGTAACAATTTTTGATGAAGCTGGCCTTTCCCATAATAGCGTTTCGAAATGGTCCATAGACTTTCACCGCTGCGCACCACATGTACACGACGTTCGCCGATGCTCTTGCCAGGCCCCGTGTCCTGATCGTTTTGTGAGGCAATGGCCTTCTTCAGCTTGCCAATACTACCGGGACCAAAGGCCAGTGTCTTCGCCGGTTCTACCTTTTTCATCCCACCCTTGATCTTCGCCTTGATCTTGATGATATCCTTCGCATCAGGTTCCAGGGTCAAGGACTGCGCCCATTGGAACTGCGCTTCCAACTTGCGCCCAACGCGCCAATAGGCATCCCCCAGATGATCATTGATAACGGGATCATCTGGCTTTAATTCAACGGCACGCTCCAGTTCTTGCGAAGCCTTTTTGTAGTTGCCGAGACGAAAGTGCGCCCAACCCAGGCTATCAACAAAATAACCATCGTCAGGTTTCAACTCAACAGCGCGGCGAATAAAGCCCATTGCCTTATTGAGATGGAAGCCTTGGTCAACCCAGGAATAACCCAGATAGTTGAGCACTAGCGCCTGATCAGGGTCCAGCTTGCGCGCTTGCAGCAGATCTTTTTCGGCACTTGACCAATCCTTTAAGCGTTCGAAACAAACACCGCGGGAATAGTAATATTTCCAGTGAAATTTAGCTGGTTTTTGCAGCAGATCGATCGCCTTGGTATAATAGACAACGGCTTCGCTATAGCGCTTGTGAGCGCGCAAAATATTACCCTGAGCCTCGGCAGCCGTGATGTCATTTGGATAAAGTGCAATCAACTCGTCAAGTGTGGCCTTTGCTTCATCAACTTGTTTCAAAGAGTTGAGGTTGAAGGCGCGGCGCACCGTGGCTCCAGGCCATAAAGGGCTGTCCTTGCCGATTTTGTCATAGATGCGGTTGGCCTGCTCAAAGTGCTTGGTCTCTTCATATGCCTCAGCCAGTGCCATGCTGGCAAGCGGCAGATCGGGGCGCAGTCTCAATCCAGCTTGCAGGTAAATCATGCCCAAATCAACACCGCCATCACCAGTCAGCGCATCGCCTATACCATAATAAAGTTCGGCCAGACCATTGGTAGGGGTCGACGCTATCAGTTCAAGTTTCTCACCCGATTTCACTTTGACCTGCAGATCAACTACAAGCGGATGCCCGCCATTGCGCTCAATATGCTTGGCTATCAATCGAAGGGCGACTTTGGTCGCACCGGTTGCCGAGAGATGGCGCACGTAGCTTTCCATCAAGCGCAGAGATCTGGGATCTTTTTTAAACATTCTTTGATAGATCTTGCGGGCCAGCGAGTGGCGTCCGGCCTGATCGGCGATCATGGCGCGGTGATAGTCCTGGTAAAATTTCGACCAGTTCATGACATCAAGGCGTTTGATCGCATCAAGCGCTTGCTGGCTTTCACCCTTTGCCTGATGCAACCAGGCCTCGACAATAATGCCAATCATCTTGCCAAGGGGCGATCTTTGCTCAGAACGCGAAAACTGGTTTTCAGCCTGGGAAAAATCCTTGTTGACAACCGCTTGCAGCCCGAGCACCATCCGTGAAAAGCGGTGCTTCTCACCTTTTTTTATGATCTCTTTGGCGAGCCTCGTGCTCTTTTCCCAATTGCCACGGGCAAGTTCGAGCACAAATGTCTGCTCAAGCAATATATCACTGCCAGGATCAGCATGAAGAGCCAAACCAAAATATTTGGCGGCAGCATCATGGTCGCGCAAACCGCGCGCCACACGTCCGGCGAGATAATTGCCGAGCAGATTATCATTGGCACCTTGAGTGCGCTTAACAATACGATGCTCTGAGCGCACTCCATATTGATTTTTTATGACATCGGGTTTCATGACCTTTTGCGTGTCATCATTTTTGGCTGGCGCTTTGGCTGGCTTATCGACAACGGGTACATATCCAGGTGGCGGAACATTGTCTGGGACCACGGCAGGGGGCGGAATCTCCACGGGAGGTGTATATCCAGGAGGTGGTACGTTATCAGGAACAAGGGACGGTGTAGCAGCTGCAGGGGCGGTCATGGTAGCAGGCGTGGGCGTTTTAACCTGTGCCAGTGCTTCCTGCGCAAACGCATTTGCGCCTGGACCAAAGCATAAAACGACCCCCGTCAGGCTCGCCCGAAAGAAGGGTCCGAAAGGGAAAATTGATCGAAAACCACTCTTGAGAATTTTCATCCTTATCCTGCATCCTGTCATGCGGCTTGTCCCTAGATTAAAAGATCACCGCAAATATTTGCCAATATTCTATCTGAAAGCAAAGACGCTGGTCCTTTGTGCCCAAGATTGCAAGCATCCTATCAGTTCAGATCATCTGTTTCTTACGCTACGCTTCAAATAGGTTAATAGCGCCCCAGCCTTCAATACAGGTCTTCATTTTGGGACCGTTTACGCGTATAAACGACGATCCTGTAATGTTTTTTGGTCCTACTCGTGTATTCTACACTTTATTATTTGCACTTTTTTGCGCATGAAAACTATCACAAGCACTTAAAAACTACCATCATTTTCCTTGCCTGGGCAAGTTGTTGCTGCTCGCGGTGCCAAGCGAACCCTACATATCCACATAAGTGGGGCCACCAGATGGCGGCATTGGTTAAAACAAGACGCCAATCGGGTCTTTGATGCCACACATATGGCGATCTGAACAAATCTTACGCGAGGCAGCAAAAACCTGTTCATTACGGATAAAAACTTCTATTATTTGACGCAATGAACAAAGCGACGGATCATAAACAGCTAGCGACCATTCTTCAATGGTACTATATGAGCGGTGTCGATGTGATCATCGCCGACCAGCCAACCGACTGGTTTGAGATCAGCAAACACCCAGCCGCGCCAGCTTCAATAGCCAGGCAAGCGCCAAGCAACCCGCCTCGCGCTTCTTCGCCAACAGTCCCCAAAAGAGAAGTGCCTGCAAAGGGGGCCAAAACCGCTCCAAAAATTGCCCGAGCAAACCATTCACTTGCGGCCCCCAAAACCGAACTGGCCGTACTTGAAGCGCGCGAACTATCCGCCAAGGCCAACACCATTGAGGAGCTGCAAACGGCTCTTCGTCAATTTGATGGTTGTTCCTTGAGAAACATGGCCAAGAACACCTGTTTTGCCGATGGTAATCCGCGAAGCTCACTCATGTTGATCGGCGATGCGCCCGGGCGCGACGAAGATCTGGCGGGACGTCCGTTTGTTGGCCGCGATGGTCAACTGCTCGACAAGATGCTGCAAGCTGCCAAACTTTGTCGCCACAAAGATGTGTGGATCACCAACACGGTGTTCTGGCGCCCCCCTGGCAACCGCACGCCCACACAAGCGGAAACCGATATTTGCCGTCCATTCCTTGAACGCCAGATCGAGCTCATAAAGCCACAGATCATTGTGGCGCTTGGCGGCACCTCTGCCAAAACCTTACTGCGAACCAGGAGCGGTATCATGCGACTACGCGGCAAGTGGGTTGAGCTCGATATCAATGGAGAGAGCTACCAATTGCTGCCAATCTTGCACCCCTCCTATCTGTTGCGCACCCCGGCGGCCAAAAAGCTCGCCTGGCAAGATCTGTTGATGATCAAGGAAAAACTACAGGTGAAACAGAACTGATAAGAGGCTCCAAACCGGACAAACAAATCGAGCTACTTGTTTGGGACTGAATTGATCAAAACACATGACAACAAACCGTGCAGCCGCTATATGTTGATCAAATCCCTAACAACTGCCCGAGGAAATATCATGCCCCCCGTTGAAAACATATCTCGTATCGACAAAACCAAAAACTTCCAACCACTTAACATCGCCATCTTGACGATCTCCGACACTCGAACGCCTGGAGATGATCGCTCCGGCGACCGGCTGGAGAAAATGCTCAAAGACGCCGGACACAATTGCGTTTCGCGTCAGATCATCAAAGATGAAATTCCGTTTATTCGAGAGGCCGTGCAAAACCATATTGATGCAGAGGGAACCGACGTGGTGATCACCACAGGCGGCACCGGCCTCACCGGCCGCGATGTCACGGTGGAAGCCATCAAGCCGCTCTATGACAAGGAAATCGAAGGCTTTGCCGTGCTCATGCATATGCTGAGCTATCAAACCGTCGGCACCTCAACCATGGCATCACGCGCCTGCGCCGGCCTTGCCAAAGGCACGATGCTTTTCACCCTACCCGGCTCACCTGGTGCCTGCAAGGATGCCTGGAACGGCATTTTGCTCACCCAACTCGACAAACGTCACAAACCTTGCAACCTCGTCACCCTGATGCCCCGCTTTTTGGAAAGCTAGAGGTCCACGCCGGTGTCCACATCATTGAGCTCATCCACATAGCCAACCGAGCTACCAGCAAGATTTTGAAGCGTATCATTGAGCGCATGCGAGCTCGACCAACGTACGTTGTCAAATGATTTGGTGACCCTTGGGCAGCGGCTCTGACCGACCAGCCAGTAGCCGCCATCTTGTGCCGGACCAAAGACATGGTCATATCCTTTCAAAATATGAAAGGCGCGCGCGATCATCGCGGGGGTAATGCCTGGAATATCAGCACCTATTATTATCAAGGGACCACGACCACAAGTGTCGAACAAGCGCTGCATGCGCACACCAAGTCCACCTCCACCTTGCCCGATGACCTTATCAACGGGAACACGAACCGGGGAGCGATCATGATCAGGAGCACGCGAAAGGACCAATTTCCAGCCGGGATGATTTGCGAGCGTGCAGCAGGTTGCGACCAGTTGATGGCGATAGAAACGAAGGGCTTCGCTCACACCAATATCGGCGGCAAGGCGTGTCTTGACCCGCCCGGCTGATGGCGTTTTGGCCATTATGACAAGCGTGTTACGAAGCGGCATTAGAGCCCTCATTTGATGTCGTACGGCAACCATCTTGATCATAGCGTCTGGCAATTTTATATGGCGCAACACCCGCATAATAGAGCGCAAGGCAATACAGATTGCAGGCGATGCGGCGCACATAGCCCTTGTCTTTAAAGCGCCCAGCACTGGTCACAGCCTTGCTAGGTAATAAATAAATGTGCTTGCCGCCGATGCGGTGCACAAACTCGACATCTTCCATCAATGGCAGTTCAGAAAAACCACCAAGCTGTTCATAATAGTCCTTCTCGATCAACAAGCCCTGATCGCCATACGGGAGCTTGAACAAACGACATCGCAAGCCAACCAAAGCTTCGAGCAGGCGCGGTCTGATGCCAGCATCATCAAGGGCAAACCGAAAGGCTGCCGCAGCCTTTCGTTGATTTGTATGGCGGGTGATAAATTGTTCTGCGTCCTTGCTCCAGCCTGGTTCCAGCCTGGTATCGGCGTGCAGAAACAATAGCCACGGCCCTCGCGCTTGCGTACCGCCTTTAGCCAGTTGATGCCCTCGTCCCTTTGTACAAGATATGACCCTGGTTCCGGCATCATCGCCAATTTGTAAGGTCGCGTCACAAGACCCGCCATCCACCAGCAGCACTTCGCGCACAATCCCCTCGACCGTGGCCGGCACAAGGGCACTCAAGGTTAAACCAAGCGATCGTTCGGCATCAAGGGTTGGTATAATAACGGAAATCATCAAACCGGACTAACATACAAGAACCGCCGGCTCAAGTCGGACAATTTTACCGAGCATATTAAGAGAAAATCTGTATAACTGATATTCAGCACCAAAAGACTGGCTCTGACAGGAATCAACAATGACAAATAACCCGCACTTTCCTCTCATGCTCACGCCCCTCAAACTACGACATAATGAGCTCAAGAACCGTGTCATTATGGGGGCCATGCATACCCGCCTTGAGGCCGCGCCCAATGGAGCACAGCGGCTGGCAGAATTTTATGCGGAACGCGCCAAAGGTGGTGTCGGGCTGATCATCACCGGGGGCTATGCTCCCAATATGGCCGGACATCTGGAGATGAACGGCCCCATCTTGAATGAGCGCGCCCAGATAGATGATCATCAGATCATCACCAATGCCGTACACGAAGCGGGCGGCAAAATATTACTACAAATCCTGCATACCGGGCGCTATGGTGGCACGTTGAAAACCGTCGCTCCTTCAGCCATTCGCGCTCCCATCAGCCCCCTCACCCCCAAAGCGCTGGAACCGGCGCAAGTCGAGCAAACCATCTCTGACTTTTCCACCTGCGCCCAGCTCGCGCATGACGCTGGGTATGATGGCGTCGAGATCATGGGGTCTGAAGGCTATTTAATCAATCAGTTCACGGCAGCGCGTACCAATCAACGCGACGACAAATGGGGTGGATCGGCTGACAATCGTCACCGTTTCCCGCTTGAAATCGTCCGCGCCATTCGTGCTAATATACCCGATGAATTCATCATCATGTATCGTATTTCGTCGCTTGAACTGGTGGAAGACGGGGCAACAGGCAAGGAAATCCTCTCGCTGGCCAAAGATATTGAACAAGCTGGCGCCGATATCTTGTCTACTGGCATTGGCTGGCATGAAGCGCGCATCCCCACTATCGCCTATATGGTGCCACGCGGCACCTGGAGCTTTGCCGCCAAGCGCATCAAGGACGCCGTAAACATCCCTGTGGTTGCCTCAAACCGCCTCAATACGCCCGAAACTGTGGAAGAGGTTTTGCGTGAGGGACATGGTGATCTCGCCTACCTGGCTCGTCCGCTGCTGGCTGACCCTGACTTTGTCAACAAAGCCGCTGCTGGCGAGCGCGATCAAATCAATATTTGCATCGCCTGCAATCAGGCCTGTCTTGATTATATTTTCAAAGCGAAAACTGCGACCTGCCTTGTCAATCCGCGCGCCGGACAAGAAAGCGCACTGCAAATTACCCCTGCCGAGCATCCAAAACGCATCGCCGTGATCGGTGGCGGCTCGGCTGGTATGGCGGCTGCCAGCATTGCAGGCGCGCGCGGTCATACCGTCATTTTGTTTGAAGCAAGTGAGCAACTTGGTGGCCAATTGCAGCTGGCGCGCAAGGTGCCCGGCAAGGATGAATTTGATGAATTGTTGCGCTATTTCAAAAACCAGCTCGATACTCACAATGTCGAAATCCGGACCGGTGTGGCCGCAAACGTGCAAATGATCATGGATGAAAATTTTGACGAGATCATCATCGCCACCGGTGTTACTCCACGTCAGATCGAACTGGATGGGATTGATCACGCAAAAACCGTTACTTACACGCAAATTTTGTCGGGCGAAAAAAACTGCGGCGACAATGTTGCAATCATTGGCGCGGGCGGGATCGGATTCGATGTCGCTGACTTCCTCTCCGTGCTCAAAAGCGATGACCGCTCGCCCAAAGCATTTCTCAGCGATTGGGGAGTTGACCAAGGGCTTGAGATCAAGGGAGGCCTCAGTCCACAAGGACCCTCACTAGAGCAAAGCCCCCGCCAGATCACTCTGTTGCAAAGAACCAGCGGCAAGCCGGGGCGCAGCCTTGGCTTCACCACAGGTTGGGCTCTTATGAAGGCTCTCAAACGGCGTGGCGTCAACATTCTCACCGGTGTCACCTATGAACACATCGTGGATGAAGGCCTGCAAATCGAGCTGGAGGGCGAAAAAACCATCATCCCCGCCGACACCATCGTCATTTGTGCCGGCCAGGAAAGCCAAACCTCCTTGCATGAAGAACTGTCCATGGCGGGCGTTTCCACTCATATCATTGGCGGTGCGGCACAAGCTGGCGAGTTGGATGCCCTGCGCGCCATATCGCAAGGCTATAATCTTGCGCTGAAGCTTTAGCCTTTTGGCGCATTGTCCTTGAACGGTTCGTCAATCGGCGTGTCCATCAAATGATTGGCATAGTTCGATATGGTCTTCAGGGCGATCCCGGTGATCACTTCCAGCGCGTTTTCAGGGGAATATCCAAAAGCCAGAAATTCCTCTAGCTCTCCCTCTTTAAGATTGCCGCGCTGATCGACCATTTTACGTGTGAACTGGCGCAATCCCTCAAGTTCAACACTGACAATTGCCTCACCTGCAGCCGCAGCGCGAATCGTGCTTTCCGGCATGCTTTGCATCTGCGCGCCAGTGGTATGAGCGGCCACACAATAATCACAGCCATTATATTGAGAAATGGTCAGCAACACGACTTGCTGTTCAATCGGTGAAAAACTGCTCCGGGTAAAAATCTCATTGACCCCGATATAGGCCTTGAGCGTTTTTGAAGAGGTCGCCATTTTGGCAAACAGGTTGAGGTCGAAGCCAAATTTGTTTTGCATGGCCGCCAGTACCCCTTTTGAATCATCAGGTGCACTGTCTCTTGTGTGTAATGGAAAATGATCGCTCATATATATTCTCCCGTCTTGTAAGCCTACCAGCCAGACATTCTGGTTTGTTGTTTTTATCTATCTGTGTGGTCGATCAATAGCAACCAAATCAATGATCAAAATCTCATGACAAGGTGTTTGGCTTCACGTTACAAAAACGAAATGACATAGCGCTCGAAAAACGGTTTTTTACGCAACCATGCAACTATTGTGTCACGAAGGATGCGGCATCAGCTCGAACAATGCGGCCTGTCATTTTGGGGCACATTCTTTGCACGGCGGCAAGTCCCTGCCGTTTTCATCAAGCCCTTGTCATCGAGTCCTGGGAAACAAAACTCCATGGGAACGATGGCAACTTAATCCACGTCATAAAATTGTTCTTTACTGCCCCCACCCATGCACGCAACCGATCACCAAATGGGTCGGTAAACGGGTTTGCCAGAAGCGTACACTCTCGTGCCCGGTGCCGGTCCGATAATGTAAATTCTGGCTTTCGAGCTGGAAACAAAAACAGGGCGCGGTTCATGGGGAAGCGGTTCCCTTTGTGGATCATCAAGGCAATAGCGACAAATTTTGATCTGATTAACCAGCGCAGTCATGCAAGGGTTGCCGGTCACGCCTTGCTTGTCATTAGGGGAGCCGCTTGATGCCAGTATCAATTGTTTGAGTTTTGTTCGCCGATTTTCTTGATGCGCTGCAAGGTTTCATCAATCGAGCGCTCCAGATTTTCGCTGGTTTCTGGTGGCTGAACCTGTCCGTTCGGCAACGTGCTGCCAGCCTGCTCTTCTCTCGCCATGGAGCTGGCGGAAATTGCAGCTGCGGGGGCCGCGACATGTTGCAAGGAAGTGTTATCAGCGCCGCTGTGACCCATAACCGGTGCGGTCCCGTCTCTTACAGATGCAGCGTCAGATCCGCGCCCCCCCCGTTTTGGGGCAATCGGCGCTAATTCGGGTGAATTAGCTGTTTTTTTTTGCTTGTTACGACCATTAAACAGCCATAAGGGGAAGGTGAACAAGACCGCCTCAAACATCAGCCACATTATTCGCCCCACCATAATAAACAGGGCAAAAGCCAGCTTGTCGTCGAGATTGAGCAGTGTATTCCATTGGGAATAATCAGCAAGATAGGGACTAGTGACCATCCAACTCAAAAAGTCATGGGTATATTCATGGATACTTTCCCATTGCTGTTTGTAATTAAAGAACATCCAGACATAAAAAACCGCACCAATCACAATCCCGATCAGCAACCGCCAAAATCCGACCAATACACGACGAAAACCAATCCATAACCACATAACAAGCAAACCCCTTAAACTGTCTTTTCTTAAACTTTATACCATAGAAGGCTCCCTGTCAGGCAGTTTATACCCCTTTGTCGCCAAGGCACGCTGCGTATACCTTCCGGACACGTTGAATGTCAATAAAGCAATCAAAATGAACAAGTTACCCACCAAGGGTGGTAAAACACTCTATTCTTGTCGGCAAATCTGTTATAGTGCGTGAGATTCGTACCGCGTTTTGAGCTTGAGAACCCCGTTTGCGGGACAAGAGGAAATCATGGCGCTGTTCAAGAATCTATTTAGCAAATCAAAGGCTCCACAAGAAGCCCAAAAAGCCAAGCCTCAAGCAAAGCCGGTTCGTAAAAATAAAAAGGCCCATGAGCAAGAAAGCCTAGAACTTTTTGCCAGCGAACTTGGTTCAGAGGCGAAAGAAGCCAAAGTGGTCATCGAGCCTGCGGCGGCAAAAACTGTTGACGCATCTAAAAGCATGGCTAAAACAACTGCGCAAGATGTACCCGAATTTTTAAAACCAATTGAACCCACAGCAATCGAGTCAGACCAAACACAGATGAGCCAGCAATCAACCGCCAAGAAAACACCTCCCAGAAAAGTCCCCGCCCCCAAAACGGCGTCGCGCAAAACAACTTCGAAATCTGGTGAAGCCGATTATACCGCCGCCGATATTGAGGTGCTTGAAGGGCTGGAGCCGGTGCGTCGACGCCCCGGCATGTATATTGGCGGCACCGACCGCAAGGCGTTACATCATCTGTTCGCCGAAGTCATCGATAATTCAATGGACGAAGCCGTGGCCGGTTTCGCCACCTGGATCGAAGTCGAGTTGATGGCCAATAATTCATTGAAAGTCAGCGATAATGGGCGCGGTATTCCCGTTGATCCTCATCCGAAATTCAAGAACAAATCTGCCCTTGAGGTGATCCTCACCACCCTGCATGCTGGCGGTAAATTCGATAGCAAGGTCTACCAGACCTCCGGCGGCCTGCACGGCGTTGGAGCCTCTGTGGTCAATGCCCTGTCGGACGTGATGATTGTCGAAGTGGCTCGCGATAGAAAGCTTTATCGTCAAGAATTTTCGCGCGGCATTCCCAAGAGCAAACTACAAAAACTCGGCAAGGTCGCCAATCGACGTGGCACATCGATTTTATTCCATCCTGACGCGGATATTTTTGGTGAGAACACCTTGTTCCGCCCGGCCCGCCTAATGCGCATGGCGCGCTCCAAAGCCTATTTGTTTGGTGGTGTTGAAATCCGCTGGAAATGTGCCCCTGAGCTGATCAGTGAAAAAGACAATGTACCAACAGAAGCGACCTTCCATTTCCCGGGTGGTCTCAAGGATTTTGTCACCGAGCGCCTTGAGGGACTGGTCACCGTCACCAGTGATATATTCGCGGGCAAGGTCGAAAAAGAAGGCGGTCACGGTTCCGTCGAATGGGCTGTCTCCTGGATCGCCAATGCCGACGGGTTTTTAAACACCTATTGCAACACCGTCCCGACCATTGAAGGCGGCACCCATGAAACCGGCCTGCGCGGCGCCCTCACCAAGGGCTTGCGCACATATGGCGAGATGACCAAAAACAAAAAAGCCGCGCAAATCACTGCAGACGATGTGCTTAGCACCTCTGGCGCCATGATGAGCGTGTTTATCCGCGAACCCGAATTTCAAGGTCAGACCAAGGAAAAACTGGCCACGTCTGCGGCCACCCGCATTGTCGAAAACTCCGTACGCGATGCGTTTGACCATTGGCTCACAGCCAACCCGAAGCAAGCCAGCAAGCTGCTCGACTGGGTGGTCGATCGCTCCGAAGAACGCCTTAAACGCAAGCGCGACAAGGAAGTCTCGCGCAAAACCGCCACCAAGAAACTGCGCCTGCCCGGCAAGCTCGCCGATTGTTCACAGCGGGGTGCCAAGAACGCTGAAATCTTCATTGTCGAAGGGGACAGTGCTGGTGGTTCCGCCAAGCAGGCCCGCAATCGCAAAAACCAGGCGATCCTGCCACTGCGCGGTAAAATCCTCAATGTCGGCAACGCCTCCAGCGCCAAAATTTCAGCCAACCAGCTGTTGAATGATCTCACCCAGGCACTTGGCTGCGGCGTTGGTGCTGCCTATAGCGAAGATGATCTGCGCTATGAGCGCATCATCATCATGACCGATGCTGATGTCGATGGTGCACATATCGCCGCCTTGCTCATCACCTTCTTTTATCGCCAGATGCCCAAGCTCGTCGATCAGGGCCACCTGTTCGTTGCCGTGCCGCCGCTCTATCGCATCACCCAAGGCTCAAAGACCTTGTACGCCCGTGATGACTCCCACAAGGACGAGCTGCTGGCGGCCGAGTTCACGGGGCGCGGCAAAATCGATATTGGTCGCTTTAAAGGCCTTGGCGAAATGATGGCCGCCCAGCTAAAAGAAACCACCATGCTGCCCGGCAAACGCACCTTATTGCAGGTGCAGATAGACGAAGACGAGCGCGAGGAAACGGCGGATACGGTGCAGCAGCTGATGGGCAACAAGCCAGAGGCAAGATTTCATTTTATTCAAGCGAATGCAGAGTTCGCCCATGATCTGGATATTTAGAAGGCTGCTCGTCGCTCAAGTGACGCAGAACGTCCAGACCATGCATGCAAAGGGAGGAATATTTTATGAGCTCTCAATTTTTAGCGATTATTTGTACTGGTTTCACATTACTCGCCATCAGCATGTCTTCGCCAGCGATAGCGCGTAATGCCAAATGCCTCATCACATCAGGCAATAGCACGCAATTTCGAAGGGTCTGTGATTTTCAGGCCGAGCCAAATGGTTCCTTTTCTTTGACAAACACTAAAAAATCGGGTCGTTTCTTTGGAGATACCGTGGTTGTGTCGGTCACTGTTCTTTCAAAAAACAGAGCCGATATCAGAGGCTTGACAAAATCGGGTATCAATTCACGCTGGGGTTCTGTCAAACGCTCACGAAAAGACCGCGCTTGCTGGGTCGGCAGCGATTTCAAAATCTGCGCGTGGTAATTGCAGAATCTTGGAAAGCTAAATATATGGATGAACAAGAGCAGCGCAAGGTACAACAAAAGCACAAAGATGAGACCAGCGCCATGTTTCGCCGCGTGCTGGTGATGGGCGCTATCAAGCTCATAGTGCTGTCAGCAGTTTCTGGGGCATTTGTCTATTGGTACATGTACGCCTGAGCAGCAACTACCCCTTCGCCAGCTCACCAGCCAAGCCGCTCGCAATTAACGCCCGACTTTCTTCAAGCCCATATAGCTCGACAAAATTACCGAACCGTGGCCCTTGGCTCTGGCCAAGCAAAACCTCATAAAGCGCCGTGAACCAGGCACGCAAGGGGTCAAACTCATGCTCTTTGCCAACCGCATAAACCACATTTTGAATAGTGCCGCCATCAGCGTCCGTATCCAGTTCCCCAAGCTTTACTTCCAGATCTTTTAGCGCAGCGGCTTCTTGCTCGGTCGGTGCACGATAGGTCTTAGTGGGTTTGACGAAATGTTCGTAATAGCCAATCGCATAACCAACCAAATGATCGAGCAACGGATAGTTTTGCGGCGTCGCATCCGGCGCGTAGCGACGAATGAAGCCCCACAAGACATCAGGATCAGAGGCGTTTGAAGCGCTCACCAAATTGAGCAATAGCGCAAAGCTGATGGGCAGCTCTGCTTCTGGCGGATTGCCACCATGAATATGCCAGACCGGATTACTGAGCTGATCCTTGCCTTCTTGTTCTGGATATTTCGACAAGAAGGTCAAATACTCATCGACATTTTTAGGGATGATATCAAAGTGCAGCCGCTTGGCGGTCTTGGGTTTTTGATACATGAACAAAGACAAGCTTTGCGGCGAGGCATAACTCAACCACTCATCAATGGTAATGCCATTGCCAATGGACTTGGAAATCTTCTGGCCTTTTTCATCGAGAAACAGCTCATAGGAAAATCCATCCGGCGGCGTGCCGCCCATGGAGCGACAGATTTTCCCCGACAAGCGCACACTATCAATAAGGTCCTTTCCAGCCATCTCGTAATCGACACCAAGGGCCGTCCAGCGCATGGCCCAATCGGCCTTCCACTGGCATTTGACATGCCCGCCCGTGACCGGCAATTCAACGAGATCACCACTTGACGGGTCTTCATAAACAATGGTGCCCTTTTTGACATTGAGCACCTTCATGGGCACCTGCAGCACCTTACCGCTCGTTGGGCAAATCGGCAAAAACGGCGAATAGGTTTTCTGACGTTCACCACCAAGGGTCGGCAAAATGATTTCCATGATCTTGTCATAGACGCCAAGCATACGCAGTAAAGTCTCATCCAGTGCGCCAGATTTATAACGCTCGGTAGCAGAGACAAATTCATAGTCAAATTTGAACTGATCAAGGAAGCTTTGCAGGCGAGCATTATTATGAGCGGCGAAACTGTCATGAGTGCCAAAAGGATCTGGCACCACGCTCAAAGGCTTGTCCAGATGCTCTGCCAGCATATCCTGGTTTGGCAGATTGGCTGGTATCTTGCGCAGGCCGTCCATATCGTCTGAAAAGCAGATCATGCGCGTCTTGCGACCGGTCAGCACTCTAAAGGCATGACGCACCATATCGGTACGCGCCACCTCGCCAAAGGTGCCGATATGTGGTAAGCCCGAGGGACCATAGCCTGTTTCGAACAAAACCACTTCTGGTTGATCTTTCAGCCGATCAAGCCGCTTGATGAGGTTTCGCGCTTCCATGAAAGGCCAGGCCTTGCTGCCCTCGGCCAGTGTCATCAGCGCCTCATCGGTCATGTTTTGCGATCCTTTGCATGATTATTTTCAACTGCTTGTTATCGGCAAAATCATAAAGAAGCAATCTTGGTGTTTGCAACTGCTTGCGAAAAGAGTACATCTGTTGGAAACTACCGTTCTTTATAAAAAACTTTGAAGGATAGACCCTATGCCCGGCCCCCTTTCCCCCCATGACGCCCTCATCTATATTATGGTCACCATGTCTGCCGTCGATCGGGATATGACTGACAAGGAAACCATGCGCATTGGTCAAATGGTCCAGAACCTGCCCGCCTTTCGTGATTTCGATATCGAACAGCTTGTTCATACGGCCGAAGCCTGTGGAAATGTCCTGTCGAGAGAAGACGGTCTCGATAAAATTCTTGAAGAAGTGTCGAAAAATCTCCCTAAAAAACTACACGAAACCGCCTACGCTTTGGCTGTTGAGGTTGCGGCCGCCGATCTTGATATCAAAGCGGAAGAACTGCGCTTTTTACAGCTATTGCGCGATGCGCTTGATCTCGAACCACTAATCTGTTCGGCCATTGAACGCGGTGCACGGGCACGGCATCACACCATTTGATGTGCTCTTGGCTTGTCTGTTTAAAACAGACAAGCCGTAAGCGAAATATTGCCACATTCTGGGCCAACCCAAGCCCCAATCATCAGCTTTTATCAGGGGGATTAAAAATGCGCGGACAGCCGGTGGGATTTTCAAGATGCAAAAAAATAAACGCGGAGTAAAATTGTTTGTATCTGATCGCACCCGCGAGTGGACGACTGACTTCTTGATTGGTATTGGCATGTTTTTGCTTGTGGCATTATTCGCCAGCACGCATACAAAATCAGCGATGCCAGCGCCGCTCGCAAAAACCCGAACATCATTAGAACAAACAATGTTCCCCGCAAACGAAACAGTTATTGTCGCAAAAACAAACATCTCATCAAATCATACCTCAAGCATTCAGAAAATGCCGCAGCTCAACAGCTCCAGCAATAAATTGTTAATGGTATTCATGGCGCTGGTGTTTTCCGCGCTGGTGTCTCTGACTTCTCACTTCTGGCGTAACCTCCGCCGCGAACATGCCTCCCCGCGGCGGAAATGGGGAAAAGGTTAGTGTCACTAATTAGGAGTTGGCGCAAACCTTTTCCCCGCAATTTATGTACAACTAAACGCGTCTCCCCGTTCCATCCAGACGATTAGATTTCCAGCACCTTCCCTTTTTGCTGCAATTCTTCTATGATTTGTGAGAGATTTTGTTTTGCATTAAAGGGATAAGGGACATGGCGACATTCATCGCAATATTCTTTGCGCTATTTATTTTTACATTGACCACGGCAGGTATCATAACGGCCGTTGGCAGTGTCAATACCGAGCAATATGATATTGCGGCGGCTGCTAACCTGGTCAAAACCATCTATGTAAAATCCTTCGGCGTCCCCGAGATAGCCGCTGGCCCCATCAGCTTCTTGCTGTTGGCGATCCCGGCTGTGCTGTCCTTTTACATCATCCAGACCATGTTCACGCGCAAACGCTAAAGCTTGGCTGCAATCTCCAGCAATCGCTTAGCCTCATAACTCATGACTATTATAAATAATTACTATTGATTAAATTATCTAATATGTTATTTATTGAAGTGCAATATCTTATTAACAGAGATGTCTCATGAAAATAAGCGAGCAGGAAAAGCAACAGAATCGGCAGAGAATTCTCAAAGCCGCCGCTGATGTAATCATTGAAAAAAGCTTCAAATCCGCCTCCATGCGCGAGATTGCGCGCCGTGCGGGTATCGGGGACGCAACGATCTACAATTATTTCCCCAGCAAGGAAAGGCTGCTCTATGGCTATTGCGAAGATGTGCAACAGCGAACCATGAGCGCCCTCAAAGAGATTGAGGATTTCCATACCTATTCCTTGCAAGAACAGTTGCATCAGCTGATCGAGACCGAGCTGAAAGTCTGGCTGCCCGCACGCGAATTTTTGCAACAGGTTTTTACCCTCACTTATTATTCTCCGGCCACTGGCATCACTCACCTGGCTGAGACAAGGCGCCTCAACAAGAAAATGGTCACGGATATGCTGGAGGCAGCGATTGAAGCGGGAGAAGTACCTGATCAACCCTATCGCGAGTTATTGCCACGTCTGTTTTGGGATTATCAGACCGGCATCCTCGCCTACTGGCTACGGGACACCTCAAAAGATTTCGAAAACACCACGCAATTGCTCGACAAAAGTATGGGCATCGTCGCAACCTTTCTGCAGCAAGGGCTTGTTGGAAAAAGTCTTGATCTGATGTCGTTCCTATTCCGTACTCATATCATGAGCCATCTCGACAGTTTCGTCGAATTCAACGAAACCGCCTCAAAGGTCAAGCGCCGTTTTATGGAGGGGGATGATGAATCAAAAACTTCCCGAAGGTAAACTGGCGCGTGCAAAAGTCGCTGGCGCCGCCGTGCTTAAAGTTGGCGCTGGCGAGCTACAGCACAAGGTCAAGCAGGCTTTTCTTTCATCGACCAATGAGCACCAGACCAAGCAAGAGCTCGCCAAAAAAAATGCAGCAATCCTGTTTGGCGCCATGAGCCAATTGCGTGGCACCACCCTCAAGATTGCCCAGATAATCGGCATGGAACTCGACCTTCTGCCCGCCTCCTATCAAAACGAGTTGAAAAAGAGTTTCTATCAGGTACCACCGCTTAACAAGGTGCTGATCCGAAAAGTGATGATTGAGCAATTAGGACACTCCCCGGAAAAACTGTACGCCAGTTTTGATACGTCTGCTTTTGCCGCTGCCAGCCTTGGGCAGGTACATCAAGCCAAGCTACCCGATGGCACGCAGCTGGCGGTCAAGGTACAGTATCCCGGTATCGGTACCGCTATTGATAGTGACCTTGCCATGGTGCGCTCCCTTGTACGCAAACTGCGCGACGCCAAAATCATTCTACAATCTCTTGATGAAATCGAGGATCGCCTCAAGGAAGAGGTCAACTATCGGATCGAACGAAAGAATACCAACTGGTTCCGCGTTCATGTAAAACTGGAGGGTATAAATATTCCGCGCGTCTACGACGAATTCAGTGCCCAACATGTCTTAACAACACAATATATGCCAGGCCGCCATCTTGATGCATGGCTGTTCAGAAATCCCAGCAAGCAACTACGAAACAGGGCCGCGCAAACGCTCTATGATTTTTTTGTGCACAGCGCCCGTGATCTGCAATGCCTGCACGCTGATCCCAACCCCGGCAACTATCTGTTTACCGATGATGGCTCCCTCAATGTACTCGATTTTGGCTGCGTGCGTCATTTGTCCGATCATTTCACACACGTATTTCCGCAATTGCTGCTGGCTTATCTGCATGGAGATCGTCAAGCACTGGTGCAGGCTTACAGCGATATCGGCATGTCTTTTGAAAACCTCTCACCAAAAATGTATGAGCATCTATTCCGTCCATTTGGCGCATGGGTGACAGAACCGTTTGTTCACGACAGCTATGATTTTGGGGCTAACAAGGATTACACCAAACGCGGTCAGGAACTGATGATGATGTTCTCACAAAGCCTAGACAGCCCGGATTATGTCGCCAAAGAATTCATCTTTTTTAACCGCACAATCTACGGCCTTTGTAAAATTTTCGAGCGCATGGGAGCCTCCGTTCGCATGCGCCATCACTGGGTTGAAGAAAAGGAGTACACAATATGACATTGATATTTTTGGGCCTGGCCTTGTGGTATGGCCTGCATTTCATGCCCGCCACCAAACCCCGCTTTCGCAGCAAGCTCATCAAGGCAATGGGACCAAACATTTATGCGGGCGCCTTTACACTTGGGCTGATTGGCTCAATTGTGCTTATGGTGATGGGCTGGCGCTCTGCCGTTCAATGGAGTGTTTACACACTGCCAGGGTGGACGGTACTCACCGGCGTCGCGCTTGTCTTTATTGGCGTAATCTTGTTTGGCTTTGGCTTTGACAAGCGCATGCAAACCAACCTCAAACGCTATATCCGTCATCTGCAGCTTACCGGCATGCTTTTATGGGCTGCGGGTCACCTTGTTCTAAATGGCGATAATCGCTCCGTCCTCTTGTTTGGTGGCCTCGGTCTTTGGGCGATCATCATGAGAGTGCTGGTGAACCGCCGCGACGGCGCGTGGAGCAAACCCGACAGAGTGCCGTTGGGGCGCGAATTTGTTCCAGCCGTCATCGCCCTTGGCTTTGCTGCTGGATTTGTTTTTAGTCATCCCTACCTGTCCGGCGTCACGTTGTTCAATTAACGCACGCGCGGCAACAACCGCATAATCAGCGCGATCAACAAAGCGGCAAAAACCACCCGCGCAAAGAGGATACCTGTAAGATCGCCGCCAATCAGCACGATCAGCAAGGTGTCCTCGATCAAGGAGTGGCACACAGCCAGCAGTGACATGGACCCGAAAATATCGCGCTTTGAGATATCGCCTTTTTTGGCTTCATTTATCAACAGGCCGCCACCATAGGTCAGTCCCAGCGTCATACCGATAATGGTGATGGATGTGGTGCGCTCGCCAAGTCCCAAAAACCTCAAAACAGGCAGCAACAGCCGCGCAAACAGATTTTCGATGCCACTCCATTTCAGCCCACGCAAAAACACAACCAGAATGGCAATAATCACAAAGACCTGAAAAAGCGCCACAAGCTGTCCCATTGACCATGCCTGCAAGCTATCATCGAGAACAGGGGCTGGCTTCCAAAGCGCTTCACTGGATTGCGATAGAAAATTCCCCGAGCTGTATATATGATGCAATATGAACCCCAGCACCAAGGCCCCAACAATTCGCAAGACAAGCGTGTACAAAAGACCAATGCCAGCTTTTTGGGCGATGCGTCCTTCAATCGGCAAGGAATGCGCCACCAGCATCATGGTGCCAAGCACTGTCACCTGCGCGACGCTCAAAGACTCTGTCAAAGGCATGGTGACAAAGATGATCATGCCGCCATAAATATTGACGATCATAGTGGTCGCCCATACCAGCCCCATACTGGCTGGCAGCCCTACCAGTTTCATCACGGGCCCAATTACTGCGGATATATAGTCGATCCCGCCCAGCTCTTCGATCAGCTTGACAAGGATGATCACCGGGATCATCAACTTGAACAGATCATAGGTGATGCCGAGGATTTCTCTTGCTAGACCTGTCAGCCACTTGATCATCGGTTGCATATAAATTGAACCTTTTGCGTTCCCCAAACGACAAACCAGGCACAACACTTGTTTCCCGGTATTTCTTTTGGACCATATGAACATGAGCCATTCGTCAATCCACTTTGCTAATGCAATCATCTTCGCTCTTTTGTCAATCTCGATAACACATAGCGCTTCCAGCACCTCTTATAAAAAATGCTTTTATCGCTGGGCAGTTGGCTATGATAAAAACGCACAGGTAGCTTTCAGAAACGCCGTTGCATTCTGGAACGCAAAATCTCAGGGCTATTTGAATATTCCAGGGGCCAGTTAGAGGCTTCATCGAACAAACAAGGTTACATCAAGAAGATCATACTTAATGGTGTAAAAATCCATTTTGCACGTGTTTACACTCTCCTAAAGCTTATCATCTAAGGTGAAGCAAGAAATGAGAGATAAACAGCAATGACAAAACGCCACGCAATTCAGTTTTCGCTGATCCTATTGATCACCGTATCTTTTATCACGATCACTCATCTGATCTATGCCAATATCATATTGGCCTGGAACAAATTGCAGCTCGAAGACCTTGCTGCCCGTATGGTTTTGCGTACAGAACTTGCAACAGACCTTGCCGTCAACACAATTATCGGCATTCAAACAGCCGGTCAGACCACATGTACCGCTGACACAATCGCTGCATTCAAGAGCTATGTCATGTCAGTTGGCGCACTCAAGGATATTCGCATGCGATCCGCCGGTACTAAATGTGCTGTTTTTTCATCTGATCACCTGCAAACCGATCTCGATGCAATAGATAGCTGGGAGAGCAGCCTCAACTCAACCATTCAGTTGGCCGTGCTGACGACTGACAAGGAGCGTACCCTGTCTGTGTTATGGAGGGGGAGCGACCACGAAATCGTCGCAGTCATTAGCACGGGAGGTCTGCTTTTCGATATGATCCCCTCTGGTCTTCGCTCTGATCTATCGACACAAGTTACCCTAAATAGTGGCAAAAAACTAGCCACTTACCTACTGGAAAACAAACATGAGGGTGGTCAGTCGACCACATCTGATGATCTGCGTTTTACTGCCTACTCGAAGCGCTACCCCATCAAAGCGCAACTACGTATCGATAAAAATGCTATAGGCGACTGGAACAAGAAATACACAAGCCTCATAGGTCTGCTTGTAGGCATGATCGGGTTATTTCTTGGTTTGCTTACAGCTCGCGCCCTGTTTCCACCGCTCGGTGCCATCGATGAAATTGATACCGCCATCACCAACGGAGAATTCGTTCCCTATTTCCAGCCAATTATTGACCTGAAATCCAGCCAGATCAGTGGCTTTGAGATGCTGGCGCGCTGGATTAAGCCCGATGGCGAAATCATATCACCCGGCAGATTCATCCCATTGGCTGAAAATTTTGATCGCGTTGATGCGATACTGTTCTCCTTGCTGCACTCGGCCGGATTGTCATTAGCATCTGAACTGCGTACCAATTCCGATCTCAAACTGACTTTCAACCTGACGCCAGCACAATTTCTCGACCCGACATTTCTGCCCCGCTTGCTCAAAGTCATCAACTTAGCGGGATTATCTCCACAATGCCTCGTTGCCGAGATTACCGAGAGACAGGAGATTGCCGATCTTGAACTCGCCAGTCAGACAATCGCTCAATATCATAAACATGGCTTGCGCATCGCCATTGATGATGCTGGTACCGGCCATAATGGCCTGTCGTCCATTCAAACACTTGATGTTGGCACCTTGAAGCTCGACAAAATTTTCATTGACGGCATTGTCGACAATCAAAGGTCGCAGCAAATGATCGAGTTGCTGGTCAATCTTGCACGCCAATATCACATGACCATTGTTGCCGAAGGCATTGAACAGCCTGAACAGGCGGTTGCTGCCCTGTCTATGGGCATTTCGGAAGGTCAGGGTTTTTATTTCTCAAAACCGATCCCAGCCAAAGACCTGCTCTCGCTGCTCAATGAACAGCGCCAACCTCTTATCCAGAACAATACCCCGTCAATGCGCAAAAAATCAACACGCGACCTCAGCATCGCCAGCTAACAAAAAACCCCTTACAGCGACGGATAATCTTATGTTATGCGTAAGGCCAATGAATTGCGGCTGTGGCCATGCCATAGATAGCCGCACTTTGATGCCAAAGGGAGTAGAAAATCATGGCGACGAGCTGGAAGCGGCGCATCCTTATTTTGCCACCAATTATCCTGGCTGTATTGCTACTTGCATTGGTGCTCAAGAATAAAAAGGCACCCGAGCAAATCAAGGTCATTGAGCAATCGCGCTCTGTTCGCACGATTTCAATCACTCCCACCAGTGCGGTGCCACGTATTCTTGGCTATGGTGTTGTGGAGCCCGGGCGGGTTTGGAATGCAGTTGCTCAGGTTTCAGGCCGCATCATCAAGGTGCATCCCAAGTTCAAAAAGGGCGCCTACTTAAAAAAGGGCACCCAAATCGTCCAGATTGCTCCCGACGATTACAGGATCGCCATCACCCAGGCAAAAGCCAATATACGCGCTGCAGATGCTAAGCTCAAAGAACTCAAACTTGGCAAGGGCAACACCGAAGCCTCACTGGCCATTGAACGTCAGTCTCTTGCCATCAATGAGCGAGAATACAAGCGTTCCTTGAGCCTTAAAAAGCGTGGCACTATCGCCCAGGCGACCCTCGACAAGGAATATCGCAATCTTCTCAATCAGCGCAAGCGAGTGCTGGATTTCGAAAACACCCTCAAACTCATCCCAACACAGATCAGCGCCCAGATCGAGCAAAAAGCTATTTCGGTATCGCAAGAGGAAACCGCCCGTCTCAATCTGGGCCGCACCAAAATCACCCTGCCCTTCGATGCCCGCATTGCCACAGCCAATGTGGAAGTCACTCAATTTGTTGGTGCCGGTACCAGTCTTGGTACCATTGATAGTATTGCACGCGCTGAAATACCCGCGCAAATTCCCATGACGCAATTTCGCGGACTGTTGAAAGCTGCAGCACAGGGCGCCACCCCAAAACCCCAGGAGATCAACGAAGGCGCCATCTCTAAACTTGCAAAACATCTGGGCATGAAAGCGCTGGTACGCGTCCGTTTTAACGAGAATGTGGTTGAATGGCCCGCAACTGTCGTGCGCATCAGCGATACTGTCGATCCAAAAACCCGCACCATCGGCGCCATTGTCTCAGTCGACGAAGCCTATAAACATGTTATTCCGGGTGAGCGCCCTCCTCTCGTTAAAGGCATGTTTATGGAAGTTGAGATCAGTACAAGAAAGCTTGAAAACCAGATCGTTATTCCGCGCTCGGCCCTCCACGCCGGCAAAGTGTATCTGGTGGACGATAGAAACCGCTTGGTGATCAAGCCAGTGCGCGTCAAGCTGGTGCAAGGAGACTTTGTCATCATTGCGAGCGGCTTGTCCGCAAAGGACCAGATCATCGTTAGTGACCTGAGCCCGGCCATCAAGGGCATGTTGCTAAAGACAAAGAATGATGCCACAGTCAGCTCCCGCTTGAAGAATCAGGCAAGCGGCAAAGGGACAGTGCGATGATACGTTATTTCGCTGGCCATCCAACGATTGCCAATCTGCTCATGCTATTGTTTTTTGCAATCGGACTGGCTGCCACCCCAAGTATGCAGCGTGAAACCTTTCCGCGTATTGACGGACGCAAGGTACAGATCAGCATTGCCTATCCAGGGGCACGAGCGGAAGATATCGAAGAAGCCGTCTGCAGGCGCATTGAAGATGCGGTTGCCAGCATAGACAATGTCTATGAAGTACAGTGCGAAGCGCGCGAAAACCTGGCGCTTTCCGTCGTTGAAATGGTTGAGGGCAATAATCTCGATCGCTTCTTCGCAGATGTAACAGCTGAAGTTGAGGCCATTGAAGACTTTCCCGACAAAACGGAAGCACCCATTCTCAATATATTGGGGCGCACCGATTTTGTTGCCGATATCGCCCTTACCGGCACCTCTGACCCGTCTCAGCTCAAAGCCTATGCAGAAGATTTAAAGGCCCGTATGCTGGCGTCCGGCGGCATTCCAAAAGTCGATATAGAAGGGTTCTCAGAGCATCAGATCCGCATTGAGCTTGCAGATACCGTGTTGCGCCAATATGGCCTGTCTCTGGACGGTATCGCTGGCCTTATCTCGCGTCAAAGCCTTGATCTGCCAGCAGGCTCCATTGAGACCCGCGATGGCGAAGTTCTAGTGCGAGTTGCCGAAGAGCGCAAGCGGTTGCATGAATTTCTAGATCTCATTGTCATTTCGGGAACCGCCGGGGGACAGGTTCGGCTCGGTGATATCGCCACCATCAGCGACCGCTTTGATCTCGACGAAGAAAAAACATTGTTCAACGGCAAGCGCGCTGCGATCCTGAAAATCACCAAGACCCAGAACGAAGATACACTCAACGTTATTGATACGGTCAGAAAATTTATCGAACAAGAAAATAAGACGGCCCCGCCCAGCGTCCGTCTCGATATCACCAATGATGGCTCATCCATCGTCCGTGACCGCTTGCAACTACTTTTGAATAACGGCCTTTTGGGACTGTTACTGGTATTCCTGGTCATGCTGCTATTCTTTGGTTTTAATTATGCGTTCTGGATTACCATGGGCCTACCTGTGTCTATTATGGGGGCTTTTGCCATCATGGTGGGCCTTGGATATTCGCTCAACATGTTCACAATGGTCGCGCTTTTGATGGTCATTGGCCTGTTGATGGATGATGCCATTGTCATATCTGAAAATATCGCGGCGCACAGCGAAAAGGGGGCTGATCCGGTCGATGCTGCGGTAAAAGGCACATTGCAGGTCATGCCGGGCATCTTGTCATCCTTTGGCACCACAGCCTGTATTTTTGGTTCCCTTGCTTTCCTCAAAGGTGACATCGGTGCGATCTTGAAAATTGTGCCCGTCGTCATGCTGGCCGTTTTGATCATCTCCCTGGTCGAAGCTTTTCTTATTTTACCCAATCATCTTGGCCATGCCCTTTCCAAATCGAACGATGAAAAATCATTCCTGATGCGCAATACAGATCGGTTTGTCGACTGGATGCGCGAGCGGGTCGTTGGCCGTTTTGTAGATATCACTGTGGCTTGGCGCTATCTGACCACTGGCATCGCAATCGCCATGCTGTTGCTGGCCATAACTGCCATGGCTGGTGGCATATTGAAATTCACCCCCTTCCCCAATCTTGAAGGCAATACGATTGAAGCGCGTTTGTTACTGCCACAAGGCACACCTCTGGCGCGCACAGAGGCGACTATTTTGCAGCTCACCAATGCCCTGCGGGGGATGGATGGCGAGCTTCGCAAAAACGAACCGAACCAGCAAAGCCTGCTTAGAAATGTCACTGTTTTGTTTAACCAAAACAAGGATGCCTTTGAGCAAGGAAAGCATCTGGCGACCATTCGGGTTGATCTCGTCGACAGCGAAACACGCCATTCGCGCAATGACGCAATCTTGTCCCTGTGGCGCAAAAATGCCGGCCTGTTGACCGATGTCCTCACCTTGAAATTTGCCGAACCTACCGATGGTCCAGGTGGCAAAGCCATTGAGATCCGGCTGCTTGGCCGTGATCTGCAAGCTCTTAAATCAGCATCGCTCGATCTACAAAGCTGGCTGCGACGCTATAAAGGCGTGGATGATATTGCCGACGATCTGCGGCCCGGCAAACCAGAATTTGCCGTTCGCTTACGTGAAAGCGCCACAAGTCTTGGTCTCGATAGCAAAATCATCGCCGATCAACTGCGCTCGGCATTATTTGGGCGCTCGATTTCCAATATTCAATTGGAAGCGGAATCCTACGAGGTCAATGTCAGACTGCGCCCTCAGGACAAAAACAGTCTTGCCGATCTGGATTATTTTACAATTTCCACCGGTGCCGGTGATCAGATCCCCCTATCATCTATTGCCGATATTGAGCGTGCTCGCGGCTATTCGCGTATCAATCGCATCAATGGAGCTCGCACGGTCACCATATCGGGGGAGCTCGACAGTCTCACCACCAATACCAATGAAGTGCTATCCGATATGCAAAAGCGCTTTATCCCGCAATTCCTGAAACGTCACCCCGCCGTCAAAATTTCGCTGGAAGGAGAAAACAAGGAAACCGGAAAAACTCAAAAAAGCATGATCATCGGTTTCGCTATGGGCCTGGCAGGTGTGTTTTTGCTGCTCAGCTTCCAGTTTCGTAGCTATATTGAACCGCTTGTCGTAATGATCGTCATCCCCTTTGCTTTTATCGGCGCTGTGGGCGGTCACATATTTATGGGCATCGATTTCACCATGCCGAGTATGCTTGGATTTGTAGCGCTGGCGGGCGTTGTGGTCAATGACAGTATTTTGCTGATCAATTTCATCAAGGATAGTCACGGCCCTGATACCACCGTTGCGCAAGCTGCACCTATCGCGGCCCGCGCAAGATTCCGGGCCATCTTGTTAACCTCCCTCACTACCATTGCCGGACTATTGCCAATGCTCACCGAAACCAGTTTGCAGGCGCAAATCCTCATTCCGCTTGTCACCTCGCTAGCATTCGGGCTGATCGCCTCCACCATTCTGGTACTGTTCGTTGTGCCTGCGATCTATGCCATTCTCGATGATTTTGGCCTGAGCGCTCTGGCCAGGGAAAGACACGCTGCGCGAACTGATGAGGCCCATTAAAAGATATACACTCATCCACGGTTGCAGCTCATTCGATCTTCTCCTAAAACCGGCCTATGAAAAAAGCATTGATCATCTTGTCTGGAGGACTCGACTCAACCGTGCTCGCCCATGAGGTCGTGGCGGAAGGGGATTACCAGCTTGGCGCACTCTCTTTTGACTATGGGCAAAAGCACACGTGCGAACTCGCTTGCGCGAAAGCTCAGGCCAAGCTGCTGGGCATCGAGCACACCCTCGTTGCCCTGCCCTTTATCAATGAGCTGTTCAATAGCGTACTATTGAGCAATAGCGATAAACCGATCCCTCATGGCCATTATGAAGATGAGAGCATGAAACAGACCGTGGTGCCCAACCGCAATATGATCATGTTGTCAATTGCTGCCGGCGTTGCCCTCTCACAAGACCGCACTGCGCTCTATTATGGCGCTCATAGCGGTGACCATGCGATCTATCCCGATTGCCGTGCTGACTTTGTCGCCGCCATGCAACAGGCCCTTGGGCTTTGCGATTGGCAGCGTATTGACCTGCAGGTACCCTTCCTTCATCTAGACAAGCTTGAGATCGTACGACGCGGTGCGGCGCTGGGCGTTGATTTTGGCCAGACCTGGACCTGCTATACGGGCGGCGACACCCCTTGCGGAAAATGCGGCAGTTGCGTTGAGCGATCAGAAGCGTTTGCCGCCAATGGGCTGCAAGACCCCGTGCTCTCTTGATTACCGGCCAAGCCGCTCAAAGGTGAAAAGACCATCGCCCCACTGCTGGTATTGTTTGGTTTGATAAATCTTCATCTCGCTATTTTGCTCAAAAAATACCTGCTCGTCCTTTAATTTCAAATGCTCCAACGGGATGACAATACGATGCAGCACATTGAGGCTTTTCTTGTAAGCGATGACCTGAAACACTTTGGGAGAGATGGAACCAGAACTTAAAAGCTGTGCGCATTTTTGGAAATACAGCCGCACATTGCGCCGCGCCCCGGAGATATGATCGACCCCGGCGCGATCACTTGCATAGACTTCGAGGAAGTTTTGCCCCTCTTTTTGTATATCTCGATACCAGTCGATCAGTGTCGCCATATCCCGTCCCAGCCGCTGATAGTCATCAATGGCTTGGCTAATCACCGATGCATGCACCGCATCAAGCTGCGCTTCGGCAGCTTTTTCAGCAGTTTTACCGGCCCGCAGCCCCGTCCACGCTACGATTACGGCAATCGCCAGTGCGCCAAACTCAATCCAGTCTTTGGTTAACAGCTCCATTTAGAGTCTCTCCTTGTCGGCTAAGCCATTTTGGCACGGTTGCAATCTGATACAAGCCCTTGCCCCAGCGCGCGACACCGCTTATATTAGCTCTGACTGATATTAAGTGACCACGGGAAGGGTTAAGCTCATAATGCAGGAATTGCATCCATTCGCCAAGTTCATTGCCATATTGGGGCGTGGTAAAACCTTGTCGCGCTCATTAACGCTCGACGAAGCAGAAGAAGCCATGGGCATGATCATTGACGATATCGCCCTGCCCGAACAGCTTGGCGCGTTCATGATGCTGCAGCGTTTTCACGAAGAGACCCCCGAAGAGGTGGCCGGCTTTGTCAAAGCCATCAAATCGCGTCTTGATTTGCCAGCAGTGAAACCACAGGTCGATATCGATTGGTCGTCTTATGCGGGCAAGCGGCGCCAGCTACCCTGGTTTGTGCTCTCGGCGTTATTGCTGTCGCAAAACGGCGTGCGCGTCTTCATGCATGGCACCGAGGGCCATACGCCAGGCCGCGTCTATACAAGAGAAACGCTTGAGGCGCTTGGATACCCTGTTACCGAAACACTTGAAGAGGCCGCGCAAGCCCTTGATGCGCGCAATTTCGTTTATGTGCCGCTAGAAGGTCTCAGCCCTAAAATGCGTGACCTTATCGAGTTACGTCCTGTTTTGGGTCTGCGCACGCCGGTACATACCATCTCACGCATGATCAACCCGTTTGATGCGCCCACCATGCTGCAAGGCATTTTCCATCGCGGCTTTCTGGAAACTCACACGCATGCTGGTAAATGTCTGGGTCAGCCCATTATGGCGGTTTTCCGTGGGGAAGGCGGCGAAATCGAACGGCGCGCCAACAAGCCAACCGATGTGCAGATTTTACGTGATGGCGAAGTTAGCATGGAGCGCTGGCCGTGCCTCACCAAAGACCCGCGTCAACCCGTCGATGAAGAGATGGATGTGCAACGTCTGGCAGCTTTATGGCGTGGTAAAATTGAAGACGAATATGGACAAGCCGCAGTGTGTGGCACGCTGGCCATTGCGCTAAAATTGCTTGGCAAAGCCGATAGCATTGAGGACGCCGACAAGCTGGCACTGACCATGTGGCAGAGCCGCGACACCGCCTATTTCGCCAAGATCGCCTAACGGTAAGGTACAATAATGACAAAAACTGATGTCTCAAACCTGACCCAGCTTGGTGCGCAAACAAAGCTACCAACCAGCCCTGACAAAGCAGTGCTGGAAAAGGTGCCAAATGCGCAAAAAGACACCAATGTACTGGTACGTTTTACCGCGCCGGAGTTCACCTCCCTTTGTCCGATGACGGGGCAGCCTGATTTTGCTCACATGGTCATTGACTATGTGCCGGACCAGTCGCTGATCGAATCCAAATCGTTGAAAATATTTCTGGGATCATTCCGCAATCATGGCGCGTTTCACGAGGATTGCACCATTGGCATCGCCCGGCGTCTGGTCAGCGAACTTGAACCGCGCTGGTTGCGCATTGGTGGCTATTGGTATCCGCGCGGCGGCATGCCCATAGACGTGTTCTGGCAAACGGGGGAACCGCCAAAGGATCTATGGCTCCCCGATCAGGGCGTCCCGACCTATCGCGGACGCGGCTAAGTTTTTAAGTATCAGGCAAACAGCTTAAAATGGCCGCCGATCACTGTCTGGCCTATGGTCTGCGCAAATATTAGTGAGGCGATAGTCATAGCCAACCTGACGGCAAACCTCGGCTTTGAGGTTCGGATTATATCGAATGGCATTATTGCTCACCTTCTGGCCATAAGTACGGGCAATCTTGGCCAAATAATTATCTTCGAAATAAGGGAGCGATATCTTGCCGTGGCCTTTGACAATCTGGAAGCGTCCCTCACATTTTATCTTTGCTTGCGCACTCAATGTGCAGACCATTAAAAATCCCCACCGGAGATACTGCCCACCGTATAGGCGATCATCAGCACCGTTAGACCAAACGCAAAAGATACGCCCAAAAGACCAATACCAACTTCTGGAAAAGCTGCTGCCAATACGGCGCTGCCACATACCCACAGAACCAGCCAAAGTGTCCCAGAAATTTCTGCTGCAAGCATATTCATGATCATGTCCCTCTTTAACTAGTCGGCGATCCTGTTTGGTTCGCACAAGGAGCAATATTTTATTCTAAATGAAGAGGCAGATTTCGATATAGTTGGGTTTTACCAAGAGCGCTTCACTCGCAATTTGTTGACACAAGGCATAGCGCTGTCTTTTTTCTCGATGCTTTTAGGGTTACGATATAAACTTAAAATCAAGACAATCTTTGCACGTACACCCATAGGATGATAAGCCCTTTATTCAATATTTAAAGGACCTCGTATGACGAACGACGAACCAATCGAATATCCATCTGTCAGAATGCGGCGCAATCGGCAAAACCCGTGGGTGCGGCGTATGGTTAGCGAGAACACGCTCAATGTCAAAGACCTGATCTGGCCGCTGTTTGCCATAGAAGGCAAAAAAAGGCGCGAGCCTATCCCCTCCATGCCAGGAGTGGAGCGCTTGTCGATTGATCTGCTGGTGCGCGAAGTCGAGAAAGCCAGCATTCTGGGCATTCCCGCTATCGCCCTGTTTCCCAATACACCGGACAGTAAACGAGACGATGAGGCGAGCGAAGCCTTTAATCCTGATAATCTGGTGTGCCGGGCCGTGCGAGCCATCAAGCGCGACGTCCCCGACATCGGCGTGATATGTGATGTGGCGCTCGACCCCTATACCAGCCACGGTCATGATGGCTTGTTGATCAATGATGAAATTGCCAATGATGAAACCGTTGGAGCCTTGATCATGCAATCGCTCAATCAGGTAGCAGCGGGCTGCGATATTCTTGCACCCTCCGATATGATGGACCATCGGATCGGTGCTATTCGCCAGGCACTTGAAGAGCACGGCTATGAAAACACGCTGATCATGAGCTACGCCGCCAAATACGCCAGCTCCTTTTATGGCCCGTTCCGCGACGCGGTTGGATCCTCTGGTACCTTGAAGGGTGATAAGCGCACCTATCAAATGGACCCCGCCAATAGCGATGAAGCCCTTCGCGAGGTGGCGCTCGACATCGAAGAAGGTGCCGATATGGTGATGGTCAAGCCTGGCATGCCTTATCTCGACATTGTTCAACGCATCAAGGATGAGTTCCAAATGCCGACCTTCGCCTATCATGTCTCAGGGGAATATGCGATGATCATGGCGGCCGTACAAAATGGCTGGCTCGATCATGAAAAGGTGATGATGGAAAGCCTGATGAGTTTCAAGCGCGCCGGTTGTGATGGCGTATTGACCTATTTCGCCCTTGAAGCGGCAAAAATACTCAAAAACCCTACATCTTGATTCACCAACAAGTCCCTGCTCACCCTTATTGATCTGTGGATGTAAATCCGCTGGAACTCTGCGCAGGAGTTTTAGCCTGGGGTCGGCTCAGGGGCATGTCAGTTGCTGCAGTTTTCACAAAGCCTGACGGTTGTGAAGCGGGCGTATCAGAAGCCAATGCCACCGTCTCGATGGCTTTTGCAGAGACCATATCAGCTACAGTTGATGTGGGCGCAAAACGTGAGGCAATATCAACGGTGCGCGGAATACCGGCAGGACGTCGAAGCTGCACAACTGGTTCAACCTCAAAAGTTTCAACAGCTTCAACCGGCTCTGTCTCAACGATACGCTCTTCAGCGATCTCTACCAGTGTCTCAATCTGAGCGGCTGGTTCTGCTTGAACCTTGCTTTCATCCAGCGCCTCCACTTCAGGTGCTACTTCGACCTCAGCTTCGACTTGCGCCTCGATCACCTCTTCCACAGGCTCTTCGTTATTTTCATCGACCTCTTCATCACAAGCCTGCGCAAAAGCCTCTTGTGCATCACCAATACGCAGCAGTAATTCGTGTACCGTATTGCGGAACGCGTCGCCAGCTGACCCTGGATATTTTGCGGTGAACGAGCGGCTTTCGGGATTAAACCTAGCGGCGTGCTGAATCGGGGCCATATGCGGAATGGCGTCAGGAAAGCAATTGCTTTCCTCATCATTGGTGAGAATGGCATGATAAATATCGTCTTCCGCGGATTGACGATTTTTCATATTGACCAAAATACCAAGATTTTGCGCCATCTTTAGATCTGGATTGATTTTTTTGAACTCACGGAACATTTCAAGGCCAGCAATGGCAAGAAAATCTGGTTTCACCGGCGCCAGATGATAATCGGCTTCGCGTAACCAGATCTCAGTCAACAGCGAGAGGCCTGGGGGACAATCGATAAACACATAGTCATATTTAAGCCGCGCCTCGGCCAAGACGGAACGCACAAGGCCGCGCATCTGTTCATGACGATCAGCTTCCGTGACAGCACGCTCAACCAGCGTCAAGCGCAAATCGCCGGGCAGCAGATCAATATTATGGGTATCATCGACATCGGACACATGCGAAGTGACAAAATCCTTCCAGTCTGGGGTCTGACCAAGAATCAATGTCTGATGCAATAGCCCGACAAGGGTTTTCCAATCGGAGCGTTTTTGATTAAGGTCGTCAAACGGCATCAGCATGACGCTAATACTCATCTGGGCATCACTGTCGATTACCAACACCTTTTTGCCGTAATAATAAGAAAGAGTTTCTGCAATAGCGAGGGTTACAGTCGACTTGCCGACCCCGCCTTTTGCATTCATGACAGCGATTGATGATCCCAGCTTGTTGTTTTCCATGCCCCACCTTGAGAAGTTGATTATTGATGTGCCCCCACTAGCAAACCCCGGCACTTGTTGTGAAGATATTATTGGCATGATTCGGGCGACCTTAGGGCGAAGTTCGACTTCTTTTGCGGTTTTTAACAGCTTTGTTGAAATACGCTAAAAACACCGCACAAAAATAAAATTACCTATATTGGCCTTTTAATTTTCACAGCTTAGCTTATCCTCTAAGATAGATTGAAGATCAGGACGCCCAGAGAATGACCGACCAAAGCAGCTTTTTTCCAGACTTCCATGTCACCATGGCGCAGCCCTGCCCCTATCTGCCCGGCAGGCTGGAGCGCAAGCTGTTTACACATCTGCCCCCTGACAAGCCCAGCAAATTTATCGACAAACTCCTTCGTAATGGCTTTCGCCGCTCACAAAACGTTGCCTACCTGCCTTATTGCAATGATTGCCATGCCTGCGTGTCTGTACGGATCGTGGTCGATCAATTTGAACCCAGCAAGAGTTTCAAGCGCCTTAAAAAACGCAATATAGATTTGGTAACCGAGCGTGTTAAACGCAAGGCCACAAGCGAGCAATATGAGCTGTTCAACAAATACATAAATGCCAGACATGGTGATGGCGGCATGGCCGACATGGATCGATTCGATTTTTCCATGATGATCGAGGAAAGTGAAGCCGATACTTTTTTGACAGAATATCGTTTGCGGCCAACGCTTGACGATCTTTCAGACAGCAATGAAAAAAACGCGCCCACCAAAAAAAATCCGCTGATTGCCGTGACCCTTTGCGACCGCTTAAGCGACGGCATCTCGATGGTTTACAGCTTCTTTGATCCACAATATACACCGCGTAGCCTTGGCAGCTATATGATCTTGGAACATATCGACTATACCCGCAGGCAGGGCTTGCCCTTTGTCTATCTTGGCTATTGGATCGATGGCTGCCGGAAAATGTCTTACAAGGCTCGTTTCATCCCCCAACAAAGACTGACCCCCGATGGCTGGCAAGATGCTGAGGAGGCATAGCGTCCCATTTTGAGAGTTCAGGGGTAAGTGTTGAGGCGGTCGATCATGTCCTCTCGCGACAACGTAAAATCAGCCTTGAGCCATGCCTCCTCAAGCTCCATCAGCTTTTTACCAACCGACGGGCCCGGTGACATACCGGCATCCAGCAAATCTTGTCCACTCAACGGAAAGGCCGGCGGTTGCCAGCGTTCCGGCAGATCATAGAGCTTGCGCCATTTACAATCATCCGCACCTGCGCCCGACAATAGCCAATTGATACCCAGGCTGATTTGATAATTGCCTTGCAAACGATATGATAAAATGCGCGCGCCTTTTTCATCGAGATCTTGATTGATATCCGTCTCTTGCACCCAAAGCTTAAGCTCGTGCTTTTCGTTATTTGACAGTCGCAGCTTACTGGCCAGCATGTCGGCGTCTGTCGTGCTCAACATGAATAATACCCCAAGCCGATTGAGGGCACGCGGGGCCAGCTTGAGCTCCTGCTCAAATGTCAACCATTTTTGCAATCGCGAGAGATGCGGAACACGGCTGGTCAGCGGCAACAACAAGCCGTGTGCAAACATGATACAAAGGACCTCAAATGCGTGCGGCATCAATAGTAAGCGCATAAGTTCGGAACTGATGCGCTCCGCTGATAGCGACTGGAGCCCTTGTTGCAACAAGACGCATGCATCAAGACCCGCGTGATCGACACCGCCTTGTCCATATTGAGCACTGAAGCGAAAAAAGCGCAGAATGCGCAGATGGTCTTCCTTGATACGCTCATGAGCATCACCAATGAAACGCACCCGTCGTGCCAGTAGATCTTTATAGCCATCCAGCGGATCAAACACCACACCATCGAGCCCCACATATAGAGCGTTGATGGTAAAGTCGCGCCTTGCCGCATCTTCGCGCCAGTTCGATGTGAACACGACGCTCGCGTGGCGGCCATCACATACCATATCGACGCGCAACGTGGTGACCTCATAGATTTTATCATCGACAATCACCGTCACAGTACCATGATCGAGCCCCGTACCAATGGCTTTGAAGCCAGCCTTTTTTGCCAGCTCCATAACGATTTGCGGCAGCGCGTCTGTTGCCACGTCAAAATCGTTGATCGGTTCCCCAAGCAAGGCATTACGCACGACGCCGCCGACAAAGCGGCCCGTATAGCCATTATTGGCAAACAACGCGAGTAGTTTCGTGCTTTGCTCACATTGCAACCAAGCAGCTTCTATTCTTGGAAGAGGTTTGTTCATGCTTGATCAATTCAGTGGCTGGCTGGGTTGTTCGAAATGACCAGGGATAATTTTACCATCCTTGATAACTGCTGGGTGATATACCCCGCCAATACCGGTTTGTTCTTTGGAGGCCAGAAAATATAACCCCCCCCCAAGCAGCAAGATGCCGAGCAGCAAAAGCACCAGCACTGGCGCATCGCTCATAATTTCCTTGTGGCCACGCGCCCCTTTGGCGATCCAGCGCCAACCGCCAAAAATCAGGAACGGCAATAATAGCAAAATGGTATAAACCAGCATCACTCGTGTCATCTCAAACTGTCAGCCTTTCTTGTAGCATTTTCAAAATCGCTGCTGTGGCTCCCCAAATGCGGTACGAGCCGTAATCAATCACATAAAACTCACGATCACGACCGCGCCAGAATATCTTTTCTACCCGATAATGTTCTGCCATCATAAGAAAAGAAAGAGGCACTTCGAATATTTCTGCGACTTCGCGTGCACAGGGCTTGAGATCAAAGGCCGGTTCAACAAATCCAACGACGGGATAAATGGTAAATCCGGTGCCCGTGGAATGGGCATCCAGATGCCCCAAAATCTCAATGTGCCGGGCCTCAACCCCTGTTTCTTCATGAGTTTCGCGCAGGGCCGCCGCCTCTATGCCTTCATCTTGCGTTGCTATTTTACCGCCTGGAAAAGAAATCTGTCCAGCATGGTGGGGGTGATCATCGGCGCGCCTTGTCAACAAGACACGGGCATTGCCGGCATGATTGACGATAGCTACCAGCACCGCAGCCGGGCACAAAGCCTCGCTGGACGTGCTTTGCAGCACCCGCACAACGGCGGGCGGACCTCTATTCACCGCGCCTCCCAGCTTTTTCAGCAATTCTTTTGCGTAAAAGTCGTTTTCTTGCCTGTTTTCTTGGTTCATTCTAGCAGTATATATGATTGTGCGACCCGCGTAACAGCACTAACAAATGGATTAATCAAAATGATTTCAGATTTTTTTAAACCAAGAGGTTCCAGTGGACCCTTTGCCATCCTATATTCAACGCTATGACAAGCCTTATAGAAACAAGCGACGATCTCGTCGTGCAAATTGAAGCGGCCAGCGAAGAACTCTCCCAAGTGAGACAAGCAGCAGCTTCGGTTATCTTTGGACAAGAAAACGTCATCGAGCTGGCGCTCATTACCGTCCTTGCCGGGGGCCATGCCCTGTTGATCGGCGTACCGGGACTGGCCAAAACCTTGCTGGTGAAAACCCTTGGCACCGTGCTGGGGCTTGACGAGCGGCGCATTCAGTTTACCCCGGATTTGATGCCATCCGATATTCTGGGTTCTGAGGTGCTGGAAGAAAGCGATACGGGTAAGCGCCATTTTCGCTTTATCAAGGGGCCAGTGTTCGCGCAGCTTTTAATGGCTGATGAAATCAACCGCGCCTCTCCCAAAACACAGTCAGCTCTGTTGCAAGCCATGCAGGAGCATCATGTAACAATTGCTGGCGAGCGTCATGATTTGCCCGCGCCCTTCCATGTGCTGGCCACCCAAAATCCGTTGGAGCAAGAAGGTACCTACCCGTTGCCCGAAGCCCAGCTTGACCGGTTCTTGCTGCAAATCGATGTGGACTATCCCGATGAAAGTTCCGAGCGGCGCATGCTGCTTGAAACCACTGGCACCAATGAAGATTTCGCCAAACCTCTTTGGTCAGCAAGAAATCTTTTGAAGACCCAACAACTTGTCCTCCAGATTCCGGTCGGCGAAAGCGTTGTGGAGGCTATTTTGAAACTGGTGCGTTCAGCCCGCCCCTCAACTGGGGACGCCAATCCAGGCTTGAGGGACATGATTTCATGGGGACCAGGCCCTCGCGCCTCGCAAGCCTTGATAATGGGGGCGCGAGCCAAAGCCTTGATGGATGGACGCCTGTCCCCTTCCATTGAAGACGTCATCACGCTTGCTGAGCCCGTGTTGAAACATCGTATGGCCTTGAGCTTTGCGGCCCGCGCTGAAGGCGTGACACTGCCACAAATCATCAGCCAGCTAACCGAAAAACTCGATTAAAACTGATATTAAAGGTGCATGAGTGGACGCTCCGGCCAATGATTATGAACTGTTTGAACATGAAGCGCATGGCCTGGCCAGCGCCCTGCCGGCTCTGCTTGTGGAAGCTGCTCGCATAGCCAGCGCCCTGTCCCACGGTATTCATGGTCGCAAGCGTCATGGCCCCGGCGAAACTTTCTGGCAGTTTCGCACCTATGAAAACTCCGACGCCGCCCACAATATTGACTGGCGGCGCTCGGCAACAACTGATCGGCTATATATCCGCGAGCGTGAATGGGAAGCCTCTCACACCTTGTGGCTGTGGCCTGACCTTTCCCCCTCCATGAGCTTTATCTCCCATCAGGGCAAAACCCGCAAAGCGGAACGCGCTTTGGTGCTGACCCTGGCGATCGGGGAATTGCTGGTGCAGGCTGGCGAACGCATTGGTCTTGCCGATCTCATGCCCCCTAGCAACCAAAATACCGCACCGCAAATTCTGGCCCGCAACATTGCTACTCATCAAGACCATGCCAGTTTTCGCAATTTTCCCCTAAGCCAACAAATGAAGCGCTATTCTGAATGTCTGCTGTTCAGTGATTTTCTCATGCCGGTGGAAGAAGTAACCAACATGATCAAGAGCTTGTCCGCAAGGGGCATCAAGGGGCATCTAGTACAGATCCTCGATCCGGCAGAAGAAACTCTTCCTTACAAAGGCCGCGTCCAGTTCGAAAGCATGGACGGCAAGCTGTCGGTTCTGGCAGGCCGCGCTCAGGAAATGCGTGCCGAATATCATAAGCGTCTGCACTTGCACCGTGAAACCATCCGCCAAACCGCGCAAAATCACCAGTTCAGTTTTATGGTACACCATACGGACCGCCCGGCCAGCGAAGCTCTGCTGGCGCTCTATGCACGGCTTGGTCCGTCCCTGCTGGGTGCTGGTGGAACGACGATGCCCAAAAATACGGGATCCATCGAATGACAGCTCGTGGAATTACAGGCAGATTTACCCCCCTCACCCCAACCTTCACCCCATGGGAGAAGGAACAAGAGGCAATCAGACATGAGGTGCTTTTCTCCCTCTCCCATTGGGTGAAGGTCGGTGTGAGGGGTTCCTGGCTCAAATTCAGGACAACGACATCGACAACAAATACAAGCGGAGGAGCTAGCTCATGATGTCTCTTGGACCGCTTGGCTTCTTGTCTCCCTGGCTACTGGCTGTCGGGATTATTTTACCACTGATCTGGTGGCTGTTGCGCATCACACCGCCAAGCCCGCTCCATATCTTTTTCCCGCCAACGCGTTTGCTGCTGGGCATCAACAAGGACGAGCAGGACAAAGCCCACAGCCCGTGGTGGCTGACGCTATTGCGTTTGATTGCTGCTGCCGCTCTTATTCTGGCGCTGGCTCGACCGGTGCTAAATCCACAAACAACCACACTGGCCAAATCTGATCTACTGGTGGCCTTCATTGATAATGGCTGGGCGTCCGCCGCCAACTGGCAACAGCGCCGCACCTCGATGCGGCAATTGCTGGAGCTGGCTGAACGAAATAACAACTCCGTCCTGCTGATCCCCACCGCCAACATAGATGAACGCCGCTCCCTCAAACCATTAAGCGCCTTCAAGGCACGTGAGCAGTTTGCAGGTTTCACCCCACATCCCTTCGCCCCTGATCGCATGAAGGCGCTGACCGTTCTCCAAAAGGCGAACCATTCCGACAAGAATGTAAAATTTTACTGGTTAAGCGACGGGCTGGATTATGGTCATGCCAATGAGTTCGCCACCAAAATTACCGTGCTTGCGGAGAATGCCAAAGACCTCACAATTGTGAAAAACGGCCCCAAGGCCATTGCGCCTCTGGCCCTACATGCGCTCGTCAATAAAAAGGGCAATCTGCAAGCCACCATCATCAGCCCCGGCGGCATCTCCTATGAGGGACATGTGCGCGCTCTTGATGGCAAGGGACGGTCGATTTTTCACAAACCTTTCAAGCTGGCTGCGAACGCCACCGATACAAATATAGATTTTGTGTTACCACTTGAGCTACGCAATCAAATCGCCCGTGTCGAGATCAAAGGCATGCGCGCGGCAAGCACCCGTTTTCTCATCGATGGACGCGCCAAATGGCAGCGTATCGGGCTGATTAGCAGCGAAGCATCCGAAGAAGCCCAGCCTCTCTTGTCGCCGCTCTATTACATAAAAAAAGCCCTACAACCCTTTAACGAGATGACCGAACCAAAAAACAAAAATACTGCGAAAGCCACAGATACTTTATTGGCGCGCCATATTTCCACCTTGATCCTCGCGGGCATTGGTCGCCTGCAATCAAAAACCAGCGCGCAGCTTGAAGATTGGTTACAACGCGGCGGCATGTTGATACGGTTTGCTGGTCCACGGCTTGAACAGGGCGGCGGCGATCTTTTGCCTGTACCGCTTCGTCAGGGCGGACGAGCATTGGGCGGAGCACTATCGTGGAGCAAGCCACAAAAGCTGGCTGCGTTTGAGGAAAACAGTCCGTTCTTTGGACTTGAACTGCCAAATGATGTGAGCGTCAAAAGACAGGTTTTGGCCGATCCCTCAAAACTCAATGATCGTGTAATGATCTGGGCGCGCCTTGAGGACGGCACCCCCTTGGTAACTGCCCGCAAAACCGGTCGCGGGCTGCTGGTCCTGTTTCATATCACCGCCAATTCCACCTGGTCCGATCTGCCCCATTCGGGTCTGTTTGTAGATATGTTGCGCCGCCTTGTCGGGCTGTCCTCTGGGATCATCCCCAAGACGGAAACAAGCACCGCTTCAAGCGACAAGGCTCCAGCCACAAAATCTGCTGATAGCTTGCAAAAAGAGGCCGATCTGCCTGCCCTTCCGCCGATCCGCATTCTGAATGGCTTTGGCAATTTCACCGCCCCGACCATCCATACAGAACCCGTGAAAATTACTGACCTCGATCACTTTACGGTAAGCAAAGTCCATCCGCCTGGCCTTTATGGCACGACCAGACGCAGTCGGGCGCTTAATATTGCTTCGCCGAAGTTGCAACTGACACCGCTGCCCGCGCCCCCCGCAAATGTTACACAAGAATATTACAAGGCCAGCGGTTCCTACCCGCTTGCGCCTTTAATGTTCACGCTGGCGCTTATATTGTTCCTGATTGACAGTTTGATCGTATCGCTGATGCAGGGCCTGCTAGCCCCTGCGGTCAAACGCTCCAGCCTCAAAAAAACCGCGCAAGCGGGCGCCCTCGCACTGTTGGCGGGCACGGCATTGCTCAGCACTGATCCAGCGCTCGCCGCACCTGCTGAAGCGCAACGATCTGTCGCCGCAGATGCCTTCGGTCTCAACATGTCGCTTGAGACCCATCTCGCCTATGTCAGAACGGGTCGCCCCGACGTTGATCGTATCAGCCGTCTTGGCCTCACCACGCTATCGAAACAAATCGCCAGACGCTCCGCCTTTGAACCCGTGGAGCCCGTCGGTGTCGATATATCAAAGGACGAGCTGGCCTTTTTCCCGCTGCTCTATTGGCCCATACCAACCGAACCTAGTCATCTCGACAGTGCCACTATTGCGCGCATCAATGCCTATATGAAGCAAGGCGGCGTCATCTTGTTTGACACCCAGGACCAGATGACCAGCTTTCTACCCGGACGAAATGCGGCAGGTCTCACACCGCTTGCACGCTTATTGGCCCGCATGGATATTCCCCCACTTGAGCCCGTGCCCAGCAATCACGTACTGACCCGCAGCTTTTATCTGCTCAACAGTTTTCCCGGTCGCTGGCAAGGCGGTACTCTATGGGTCGAGGCATCGGGCAAAAATAGTTCTTCCACCGTGCGCAATTCAGATGATGTCAGCTCCATTATCATTACCTCCAATAATCTCGCCGCCGCCTGGGCCACCGATGATCGCGGGCGCACCTTGTTTGCGGTTTCTCCAGATGGCGAGCACCAACGAGAAATGTCCTATCGCACCGGTATCAATATCGTCATGTATGCCCTCACCGGCAATTACAAGGCCGATCAGGTTCACCTGCCCGCCTTGTTACGCAGATTGGGGCAATAACGTGAATTACACACTTGACTTTGCACCGCTTATCGCCAGCCCATTACTTTGGCTACTGGGAGGGCTATGCGTTGTGGTCGCCCTTTTGAGCATATGGCGCCGTCCCGGTGTTGGGTCCTTGCGAGCCATTGTGCTTGTCCTGCTGTTCGCGACCTTGATGAACCCTCAGCTTAAAAGCGAGCAACGAGATCCCTTGAGCAATATCGCATTGATCGTCGTTGATCACTCCGACAGCCAAAAAATCACAGATCGATCAAAGCAAACGCTACTGCTTGAAAAAAATCTGACAGCCAAACTCAAAAGCCTTGGCAATCTCGATGTGCGCGTCGTTGAAAGCCGCAATGAGGGAGATGGTACTCATGGCACGCAGCTCGTTGACGCCATGAATAATGGCCTTGCCGATATTCCTCGTGACCGTCTCGCTGGTATCTTCATGATCACGGACGGGCAAGTGCACGACATTCCCAAACAGCCAAAAAGCCTTGGTCTGGATGTACCGGTGCACGGGCTTATCACCGGTCTTCCAGAAGAATTTGACAGACGTATTAAACTGCTCGAGTCGCCGCGCTTTGGTATTGTTGAAACCAGCCGCCAAATCCGTTTGCAAGTTCTGCAGGCCGGCAAAACCAAACAGGCTGATTCGCTTGCGCAAATCACTATCAGACGCGAAAACAAACCAGACGAAGTACGCAATGTACACATCGGCGCGGATGTGCTCATTGATTTCGAGTTCCCACATGCCGGTCAAAACATCGTTGAAGTCGAACTAAAGACGGTCCCGCGCGAGCTGACCCTTGCTAATAATCGCCTTGTGCTATCAGCGCAGGGCGTACGGGAAAATCTCCGGGTGCTGCTGGTATCTGGTGAACCTCATCCCGGCGAGCGCACATGGCGCAATCTGTTGCGCTCTGACGCCGCCGTTGATCTCGTGCATTTTACCATTTTGCGGCCTCCCGAAAAACAGGACGGCACGCCCATCCACGAATTATCGCTGATCTCCTTTCCGACCAGAGAGTTATTTTCCGAGCGCCTGCATGATTTTGATCTGATCATTTTTGATCGCTATCGCCGCCGCGGCGTGATGCCATTGATCTATCTCGACAATGTGGCACGCTATGTGGAAGAAGGGGGCGCGGTACTACTGGCTGCTGGTTCGCAATTTGCCAAGCGGCACTCTCTGGCTCACACGCCTCTGGCGCAAGTTATGCCAGCCGATCCCACCGGCTCCATTACCAAACAGCCGTTCAAGGCGCGGATCAGCAAGCAGGGCCGCCGCCATCCCGTCACCAGAGGTTTACCCGGCGCTGCTCAATCGGACAAACAATCCCCGGCATGGGGACGCTGGTTCCGCTTGATCGATGCCAAAGCCCAATCGGGAGATGTGCTGATGAGCGGGCCCGATAAAAAGCCATTGCTGCTGCTCGACCGGCGTGCCAAGGGCCGCGTCGCCATGCTGCTCTCCGACCATGCCTGGTTGTGGGCCCGCGGATATGATGGTGGGGGTCCTTATAATGCCCTGTTTCGCCGCCTGTCACACTGGCTGATGAAAGAACCTGATTTGGAAGAGGAGTTTCTCACAGCCAGCGCCAAGGGACGCAATCTGACCATCGAGCGTCGCTCCATGCTCGACACGACAGAGCCTGTGCAACTGGTATCACCAACCGGTGAGATTTCCACCCATGAGCTAAAACAGACCAGCCCCGGCATCTGGCGCAAAGTGATCAAAGCGAAGACCGGCGGATTGTTTCATTTATCCTCTGGTGAATTAAATACGGCCATCCATGTCGGGCGGATCAACTCGCGCGAACTTGAAAGTGTCACTGCCAGCCTCGACCCGCTCGCTCCCTTGATGAAAACAACTGGTGGGACTGCGCTTTGGCAAGGCCGTGCACAAAGCGACAACAAATCCTTTCCACGCTTGCTCATGAATAATAAAGGGCGACAAATGCATGGCCCCGGCTGGCTGGCACTGGCGGACCGCAAAGCCTATCAGGTGCGCACCAGCTCAACCATCCCGCTATTTTCTGGATTTCTGGCGCTCGCGTTACTGCTGGTCGCGTTGTCCCTCACCTGGATGCGCGAAGGCCATTAGCATGCCAGATCGCTCAAATTCTTTCCATTCTCAAAACCCTTAACCATAGATTTTTAGGGAAAGGTCATTTATCTAGAGGATACTGCATAAAGATCAATCGCCTTTCAAACTCAGGAAACTGCCCCTTGACCCATCGTCCTATTCGTAAAGCTGTCTTCCCGGTCGCTGGTCTTGGCACCCGCTTCCTGCCAGCCACCAAGGCCATGCCCAAAGAAATGCTGACCATTGTTGATCGACCGATCATCCAGCGGGTTGTCGATGAGGCGCGTGAAGCCGGCATTGAACATTTCATCTTTATCACAGGTCGCAACAAGAGCGTCATAGAAGATCATTTTGACCGGCAGGCAGAGCTTGAAGATATTTTGCGCGCTAAGGGCAAACATGAAGAGATCGAACTACTGGCAGAACTATTGCCCGGCCCTGGACAAACCAGCTTCACCCGCCAGCAAGAGCCAATGGGTCTTGGACACGCTGTCTGGTGCGCGCGCGAGCTGGTCGGTGATGAACCATTTGCGTTGCTGCTTCCCGACATGTTGACGCAGTCAAAGGGCGACAGCTGCCTCAAGCAAATGATCGATGGTTATAATGAAAAGGGTGGCAACATTATAGGCGTTGAAGAAGTCGCCAGCGATGAGACCGATCAATATGGCGTTGTCAGCATTGGGGACGGTGACAATAATTGCTGGCCTATTACGGGTATGGTGGAAAAACCAAAAGCTGGCACCGCCCCGTCCAATCTCATTATCATGGGGCGCTATATCCTGCAGCCCGAAATTTTTTCAATCCTCAAGGATCAGCGCAAAGGCGCGGGCAATGAAATCCAGCTCACCGACGCCATGCATCGCTTAATGGAGATCCAGGATTTTTACGCGATAGAATATGAAGGGATGAGCTTTGATTGCGGCTCACGTGTGGGTTTTTTGACCGCCAATGTGGCCTTTGCTCTGGCTTATCCTGAATTGCGCAATGATTTTGCCATTGAATTGCGCAAACTGCTCGAAGGCCTCACGGATCGCAGCAAGAAAAACTAGCGGCGCCATTTCAAACCGAAAAGCACTTCATCTTCGCTATACTTGCTACCGCCCTTGACAATGGTGTGCTCGATGCCCGCATCGAGGGCCCATGAGCGGTTGAACATATATTCGGCGACCAATCCAACGGTAAATTCGGTATCTTTTTGAGCAATACCGGCGAAGTCTCTTTCTTCAAATTCGGCGCTTAATGTCGAGCTGAAGCGATGCGTCCATTCTTTCACAAGCGATGCCGATACCGACCTGTTCAAGGAACCAGGTGTCCCGCTCTGAGTGGTTTCTTCGAGTTCACTTTGGCCAGTGAGCGTGACTGTTGTGTATCGAAAAGGACTCCAGATCAGGCTGGCATCAAACACCACCCCCTCAAGGTCTACAAGCGTTGGTTCATCGGGTTTGGCCCGCGCATATCCAACATTTCCCAAAAAGCTCAAATTGGAGGTCAATTCAATACGCGTTCCCACCGCCATTAGCCAACTATCGCTGCCCTGCAAAAGACCACCCGCGTCCAATCTATTGGTGAATTTGCGTCTGCCGAGCTGCGTATCTGCATAAAGGGAAAATCTAGGCGAGAACTCGTAATTTGTACGCAGATTCAAGGTCTTTTCATCAAAGTCCCGGAAATGATTGTTCTGCACGCCACCATTACGCAGCGCCACATCATCATATATGTAGCGGATGACCTGACCGCGCATGCGAAAACCAAGGCGGTTAAAACGATGATTGAGCTGACCAAAAAACTCGGTTTCATACGCAGTTGCGGGCCCGACAGCGGCATCTGACAGCTCAACCGACCCGCGCCCTTCCGCCGTTTGTTCGTGGCGAATGGCCGCCTCGACACTGGTACGTGAGGTTATGTCCAAGCGGCCCCGCACCCTTGTTTCATATTCGATAGTATTCTCGCTGGTAAATGTACGCCAGCGCTTGTCCTTGCCCGTGACAAAGAATTCCAGCTCATGCACATTCCAGTCAGAACGCAAGCGAAAGGTCGACGATGTCTCGACGCCAGAATCGGCTTTGCGATTGTCACTGGTTGCGAACATATTGTTGGTACCAATCATGTGGGCATATAGTTCGGGATAAAACACGAAGCCGCCGGTACGAATACCCAAAGGATCAAAAGCCGTGTCATCTCGCGCGCGCCAGTTGTCATCGACCTGCCGATTCTTCTGTTGGCGAACAAGACCTTGCGTAAAGCTGGTATCGCGAAAATTATGTGGTAGCTGGTTCAAGGGATCTGGCAGGACGCTATTGAACCGTTCAATATCGCGTTGATCAATACTCCTGCTGGCGTCATTGGCATAGGACTCATTGAGCGGGTCTTGTGGTTCATTAACACGTACTGGGGCCTGAACTGCCGACTCGCCTCCCGGCTCTTCAACCTGTTGGCGATCAGAGCGTTCGAAATCTGGAATAAGAGTGCCATCACTCGCGAGCAACTGATCGCTGCGCGGAGTTTGCTGTGCAAAAACGCCAGGCACAGCAAAAAACGCCGCGAGAGCGATTGCCGATCCCAAGCGTACCAATTTTGCCAAACTGTGATAAAAACTACCCAACACAATCTCCAACCAAAGCAACCAACAGCACAAACCACTGCAATCTAACTGACCCCAAGGTAAGTTGAACTGGTTAAAGAACTGTTATCGGACGTTCTAATTTGATACGCCCTTGCTTTTGACACCTTTTTTTGCATGTATCACTCCCAATAATCAGCTAAACAAAATTGCTTGCAGTCCTAACCATTCGCCCAACGCTCCATAAAAAGGCCGCCCTATGTCCGATGAAAAACTCATCTCATCCGCAACCAATACCCTGGAACTCGAAGCGACGGGCATCACCCAACTTGCCAAAGCATTGAATGACGATCTTGGTCCCGAGTTTGTCAAGGCCGTGGAGACCATCTCCAATGCCCAGAAAAACAATGGCCGGGTGATTATTTCGGGCATGGGAAAAAGCGGTCATATCGGTCAAAAAGTCGCCGCTACCCTGGCCTCCACTGGCACGCCCGCCTTTTTTGTCCATCCATCAGAAGCTGGACACGGCGATCTTGGTATGATCACCTCCAATGATGCGGTGGTGGGATTTTCATGGTCGGGAGAAACCGTCGAACTTTCCGCGCTGATCAACTATACAGGACGCTTTAACGTCACGCTGATAGCGGTCACCTCAAAGCTTGATAGCGCCCTCTCGCAGGCCGCCGATGTCAAACTGATCCTGCCACGCTCGACCGAAGCCTGCCCCCACGGTCTTGCACCCACCACCTCCACCACCATGCAGCTAGCGCTTGGCGATGCGCTGGCCATTGCGTTGCTCGAATATAAAGGCTTTACCGCCAGCGACTTTAAAATCTTCCATCCCGGCGGTGCGCTTGGAGCCTCATTAAGTTATGTGCGCGATCTCATGCATAAAGGCGATGCCCTGCCGCTTGTTTTGAGCGATCTCAAAATGAGCGAAGCACTGGTTGTAATGACCGAAAAAAGTTTTGGCTGCCTTGGCATCAAAAATGATCAAGGCGCATTGGACGGCATCATAACCGATGGCGATTTGCGCCGCCACATGAACGCCGGGCTCATCGATATGACCGCGGGCGAGGTGATGACCAAACACCCCAAAACCGTGCCCTCAGACATGCTGGCCAGCAAGGCATTGGAAGTCATTAATTCCTCCAATATCACCACCGTTTTTGTGGTCGATGATCACAAACCCGTCGGCATTTTACATCTGCACGATCTCTTGCGCGCCAAGATCGCCTAGAGAAAAGGTTGAAAAATTTGCAACCCATAATTGCATATTCCCTTTTTTATTTGCGCTTACCTAACAGATTGAAATATATTAGCTTTAGAACAACGCTTAGGGCGTGTCCTTGCGATGTGTTGGCCGGCGATCAAAGAGAGTTAGTATGGACAATTCATTGATCTGGCTGCTGATTCCAGGCACATTAGCGATCTTCTACTATGTGTGGGTCAGCGTCCAATATCGCTATTTGAGCTATGATTTGGTTGAGTATCTACTGGCTGGCAAGCGCGTTTCAAGTACACGCTTTATACTTGCCAGTACCACTGTGACCTTGCTTGGGGTGATGAGCCTGCCGCATATGGGCCTGTTCTATCGAAGCGGCTTTTCCTATGGCTTTGCCGCCCTTGCTGTGATCATTGTGCCGCTGACCGCTGCCCTGTTTGCCAAACGCATCTGGATCCTTGGACGCATTTTCAATCCTCTGACCTCCACGCAACTGCTCGGTGATTACTACCGCTCAAATGGCATACGCCTAGTCACAGCCCTCACGGCAATCCTCATAGCCCTCACGCTAACCATTATGAGCCTGCGCTTTGGCGCTTCGCTGACAGCTGCTCTACCCGGAACCAGCTCATTGATCTCTTTAATGACAATGACTTTGATGTCGGCATTATTGTTTTTCCACGCTGCTTTTGGGGGTATGGGGGCCATCATGCGAGTTGCCGCTCCCGCTGGTATTGCGCTCATACTCGCGCTGATTGTCGCGACCCTCGTTTGCATTGATGCTCTGGGTGGCTTTGCCAGCTTGATTGATGAACTAGGCAATTTACAAAAAGATCAGATCAACGCGCCCCTGTTCGCTCCAGGCGCTTTGTACGATCCACTACCCGCAGCTGCACCGACCAATATTTCATGGCCAGGAACAATGATCCTGACCAGCCTGCTGGCGCTGATGGGGCTGGCCAGCACTCCAGCCACCATCATGATCAACTTTACCGCTGCCAAAGGGCGCGCTCATGCCCCGCAGCAATTCTTTGCCGCCGCGTTGATGAGCGGGCTTGTGCTGTTCACCACGACCATCATCATTGCTCTGGCAGCCCGCATGGCGCACAAGATACCGGATCTGGGAGCCACGAACCCGGTTGGTCCCTTGAGCGCTGGCAGCGAACCACACGCAATCATGTCTCTCTTGTTGGCGACCCCCCTTGGCAACCCCCTTGTATTGGGGTTTATTACCTTTGTCCTATTGGCGGGATTGGTTGCCAGCACCTCAGCCGCCCTGCTCACTGCCGGGGCCACTATTGCCAATGATATTTTTTATGAAAAGCTGAAGTGCTCCCACCTACCGACCTTTCGAAAATCCATCACCCGTTTTTCAATTGGCTTACTTCTCGGTGTGGCGCTTCTGATTGCCTGGCAAAAACCTGATGATCCCCTGCCCTTGTTTCTATTGGCAGGCGCTTTTGGTCTGCAATTATTGCCAGCCCTTGTCGGGCTTTGCTATTTTCCCTCGTTAGGTGGCAAAGCCGTTCGCGATGGCGTACTCGCTGGCCTCGCAGGAGTCGTTGCGACCAGCATGATCCCGCAAGGTCTGACAGAAATATTTGGCATAAATCTGCCATTTGACGCGTGGCCACTTTCCCTGCATCCAGCTTTCTGGGGCCTGGCTGCCAATTGCGGCGTGCTCTTGCTGAACGGTCTGTTTGGCCTGCTAACGCAAAAAGCCGCGCAACACAAACAATCGCTTGCCCACCAGCTATCCTATCATGTATTGCCGGACGGCAAACCCTTGATGGCTCCCTATGCACGCATATGGTGGCTGGTTGCTTTACTGGCTGCTGGTTTGTTTGTCCTGACCATCGCTGTACCTCTCGGCGCCCTTCCTCTAAGTGGTTTTGTGCTTCACGATATATTCCCCTCGGTCATGCCGCCCCTGTGGATCTGGCAGATTTTGTCATGGATTATTGGCCTCGCCCTTGTCTATATCGCTGCCTACAAGCTACAACCCATATTCGATCCCGAGCAGGCTCTTGATGGCTCGCTCGATCCCCTAAGGCGCCGCTTTCGCGTTAAGGCTCAGTCACGCAAACACGTTTAAAACGAAATTTGAGAAAAAATGAAACAGATAGATGTGGCGATTATCGGCGCTGGAGCCGCTGGCATGATGTGCGCACTGGAAGCTCGCAAACGCAGACGCTCGGTGATCCTGCTCGACCATGCACAAAAAACCGGTGAAAAGATCCGCATCTCAGGAGGTGGTCGCTGCAACTTCACTAATATTGACGCGAGAGCCGATCGCTATCTATCAGCGAACCCGCATTTTTGCAAATCAGCCCTCAGGCGCTACACTCAGCATGATTTTATCCATATGGTCGAACGCCACAAGATCGACTGGTTTGAAAAAGCCGACAAACACGCAAGCGGCGCGCTGTTTTGTGAGAAATCGGCAACCCAGATTATCGACATGCTCTTGTCCGAGCTGTTTGATCTTGATGTGCATCCACAACTAGAAAGCACCGTCAGCAATATCCGCCAAAATAAGGAGGGGTTTACGATCACGGTTGGATCAGATGACATCAATTGCGCATCGCTGGTTATCGCGACAGGGGGCAAGAGCATTCCCAAAATTGGCGCAACCGGTTTTGGCTTCAAGGTCGCGGAACAGTTCGGGATCAATATCATAGAGCCGCGCCCGGCGCTGGTTCCTTTAACCTTTGACGAAACCTTCCGGGCGGAACTCAAGCCCATGTCGGGTAGTTCGCTTGATATCATTGTCTCGTGCAACGGGCAAAGCTTTAAGGACGCCATGCTGTTCACCCATCGCGGATTAAGCGGCCCGGCCATCCTGCAAATCTCATCCTTTTGGCGTGAGGGTGACGTTTTGCACATCAATATGCTACCTGATACCGATCTTTTTGAAGTTTTTCGCAAAGCCCGCCAACGCAGCCCAAAAGCGGCTGTCCATAATGTGCTCTCTGGTCATCTGCAAAAGAAAATTGCTGCGCATTTTTGCGACAAGGCAGGGCTCGAGGGCAATATGGCTGATCTTTCCGACAAGCGCCTGCGCGCCTTAAGCGATCTAATCACCAACTGGCAGATCAAACCCACAGGATCAGAGGGCTACCGCACCGCCGAGGTCACACTTGGCGGCGTCGACACCAATGCACTGTCATCCAAGACCATGGAAGCCAACAAGATCAAGGGCCTCTATTTCATCGGTGAAGTGGTCGACGTCACCGGCTGGCTGGGTGGCTATAATTTCCAATGGGCCTGGAGCTCAGGCTGGTGCGCCGGGCAGTTTGTTTGAGCGACAAGCCGGCGAAACTTGACGTTCCATATCATCACGGCCCACAGCTAGGGCAAGCCATGTGCATGTTACCCTTGCGGCTGCATCTCCTTCAACAGTTCATCGATGATAGCATAACCGCTGCCCCAGCCTTTGCCCATACCAGCCATCGAGGCTGCAAATCCGGCGACCTGCTCATCCGTGGCATCAATTGGGGTTTGTGACAGCCGCACATTGGTCTGCTCGCCCCGATCCTCAAAGGTCACCGTGGTCAAAAGCAGCGCTGGCCAATCCGGCATCATGGGGTTGGGGGCATCTTGCCAATCAGCATCAGTTGAAGAATGATGATGCCAGACCAATTTGGAGGGCGGCGTCACTTCCTTGAAAACGACTTTTTGGTAATGAGAATTTTCGCCCCATCTCATCTCGTTGAGCCATAGACCGCCCGGCTCCAGATCAAACTTGTGAATGATTGTTTCGGCGCCAGGCCCATACCATTTGTGCAAAATATCAGGATCCGTCCAGGCCCGCCACACGAGTTCGCGCGGCGCATCGAATAATCGATCTAAAATATATTCCGGGTGTTCAGTCATGGTCCTCTTCCTTCTTTTTGGCTCGTTTTAATTCGAGAAGGACGTCATCCAGCTGGTCAAAGCTCCTCCCCCAAAAAACCCGGAATTCCTCAAGCCAATTGACGGCGAGCGCCATATTGTCAGCTTGCAATCTCGCTGGTCGGCGCTGTTCATCCACACCGCGCGAAATCAATCCCGCCCGCTCCAGCACTTTCAAATGCCGAGAAACTGCTGGCTGGCTCATCTCGAATGGTTTGGCAATGTCCTTGACTGAAGCCTCGCCATCGCTCAATCGCGACAGGATCGCCCGGCGTGTGGGATCAGCCAGCGCCGCAAAAATCGCATCAAGGCTCGAAGGGACACTTGTATAACCGGGCTGTTCCATAACATAATGGTTATATTAAAGGCACATATTGTCAAGAGGTTTTATAAAACGACGACCAGTAAATCATGTCGATGATATGAGCTTTACTTTACTTTTTAAATGATTGAAGCTGTTTTGAAAATTCTTTGGAGAATAAAATGGCCAAAGCTCAAAAACATATCCCGAGTGATCGCGAAAGCGCCTTTCTCGCGCACGTCGAAAATGCCAAATATGATCGCCAGATCATCACCGGTCTTAAAAAATTCATCGATGGCACGGTCCCTCAGGACTTACAGGGCTTTTACACGTCCGATGAGCTGCAAGCCATTGTCGAACTTGAAGGCAGCGAGCGCGACATTCAGGCCCGTATGCCCGTTAAAATCACCCGGCATTATTTCGAGCAAGCGCAAAACAGTCCAGCCATGCAAACCTTGATCAAGGCGACCCCCAAAGAGACCTTTGATCTTGATGGTTCTCAAGACCCCGGCAAGCAAATGACCTTTAGCCCGGTAGAAGGGCTTATACACAAATATGAGCTTGGCCTCATCTATGTGGCCTCGACCTGCTCCGCTCATTGCCGGTTTTGCTACCGCGAAGAGCTGATCGCCAAAAAAGAAATCGAACGAGAGGATGGCACATCCTCCCCCAAAGGCCTCGCGCAAATTAGTGAAATCGTTGCCTACATTGTTGAGCATAACCGGCTGGTTACACAAAATAACGGGCGTCACCCGCAATCAGGGCGCGAGAGGTTGCGTGAGATCTTGATGTCGGGCGGTGACCCGATGGTACTTGGCAACAAGAACCTTGCGCAATGGCTTGGGGCGCTGGCGCAAGCCGGGATCGAGTCTATTCGCATCGGCACCAAAGAGCTGGCCTTTTTCCCGCAACGCTTCGATGCCTCTTTCTTTGACATGCTCGACAATTTCCATAAAGCCTACCCGCAGGTCAATCTACGCATGATGGTGCATTTCAATCACCCGGATGAATTTTTAAAGAAAATGCCGGATGGCAACTATATTGATCATCCCCAAGGGGGCCTTGAATGGATCGACAGCACGCAGGCCGCGGTTAAGCAATTGGGGTCGCGCAGCTGGATCAATATTGATAATCAGTCACCCATTATCAAAGGCATCAATAATGATCCTGATGCCTTGCGTATCATGCAGCGCGAGCTAAAACGCAACGGCATCGAAAATCACTACTTCTTTTGTGGTCGCGACATTGTCGGTCACAAGGCGTTTAATGTGCCCATCGAAGAAGCCTGGCATGTCTTGAATGAGAGCCAGAAAGGTCTGTCCGGGGTTGAGGCCCATGCTCGCCTGTCGATCACTCATTACAAGGGAAAAACTGAAGTGGCCGCGGTTACGAATGAACCCATGGCTGGGGTGCCGGGCGGCGAAAACGGCGTGGTGATCTTCAAACTTTTACGCTCGGCCTCCGACGCGCCAGATCGCTGCAAAGTCACTATTGTTGGCCGCAACCAGGAGGCCATCTGGTTTAGCGGCTACAATGACCGGGTGATTTATGATGAGGCGGAGCTGTTTTCCATGTACGGCATCAAGCTTGCCGCCGCGGAATAAGGGGCCAGAGACACAGAGCAATGATCGATAAACAAGTCATATCAACAGCTTTGGCGGTGACCGATATTCCTGACGGTGCTTGTGTGATGATCGGCGGGTTCGGAGAAGCTGGCAGTCCCACCGAACTCATTCACGCCTTGATCGACCAGGGTGCCAAAAACCTCACCGTCATCAATAATAATACAGGCAATGGCGAGATCGGGCTGGCCGCTTTGATCGGTAATGGTCAGGTCAAAAAAATGATCTGCTCCTATCCGCGGTCCAGACATTCGAAGATTTTTCCCGAACTTTATCGAGCTGGCAAGATTGAACTGGAACTGGTCCCTCAGGGTACACTGGCTGAACGCATTCGCGCTGGCGGTGCCGGAATCCCTTCTTTTTATACCGCAATCACGGTCGGCACCCAATTGGCGGACGGCAAGGAAACCCGCACCATTGGCGGTCGCGACTATGTGCTGGAATATGGCTTACAAGCCGACTATGCCTTGATCAAATGCGAGTATGCTGACCTGTCGGGCAATCTGACCTATAATAAAACGGCGCGCAATTTCAATCCACTGATGTGCATGGCCGCAAACATCACCATTGTACAAGCAAGAAAACTGGTTGGACCAGGCGCGATTGATCCTGAA
>JAAETJ010000392.1 GCA_024228495.1 bacterium
ACCCAAAAAAGCTGACTGGCAAAAATGACTAAGAAACTAATTCCTCGATGTTGGGATAGTAAATTGAGCCCACTTTCCCTCTGTGTTTTTCATAAGAGTTTGGAAAAAAATCAAGTGCATATTTGATTTTTTTTGGCCCAAACGGGACATTTGCAAAATAGGTATTATCCCGCAAAATTGCAGGTACTTTGGATGACAAAGACTTTTTATTATGCTTATCAAGATGCGCCGCGATGATTGGAATATCCATTTTGATAGCTAACTCCAGTCATTAAATTCGAAACCTTCAATTCTTCGTGGGCGCCTGTGTATCAACTTCACTTTGGGTGCATTAGCATAAAGGTACCAAACCCACCACAGGATTTAGCTATGTTTGAGGCGCGTCTGAATGGTCAGGTCGCAGCTGCTTGATGCGGTCTGTAGGGAAATATTTGTAAAATGCGGTGCGGCCTATTTTGAGCTGGTCAATGATGTCGCCAATGAATGGGTAGTTTTCGGTGTCCTTAAGCATGGCTTCGGCGTGTTTGATGTTTTGCTCGTTCATGGCTTTTGGCCTACCACCTCGCCTTCCACGTTTTGCGGCGGCTTTGAGACCTGCGCGGGTGTTTTCAATGATCAGTTCACGTTGGAACTCGTCGAAGGCAGCGGTCATGTGGAAAAACAACCTCCCCTCTGGGGTGCAGGTGTCGATGTTCTGCGTCAGGACTTTGAGGGCGATGCCACGTTCGGCGATGTCGGAGGCTGTTTTAATCACTTGCGTGAGAGACCGCGCCAGTCGGGAGAGTTTCCAGACGGCCAGCGTTCTCCTTCACGCAGATAATCGAGAGCCGCTTTAAGTTGGGGACGGTCTCGATGGGATCCGGAGGCTTTCTCGACGAAGGATCCTCTCGCAGCCGATATCGCGCAGCGCATCCATCTGAAGCGCGGGGTTTTGATCCATGGTGGAGACGCGGGCGTAACCGATGAGCATTTTTTTGTTCACAAATCCTGTTTCCAGCGTCATATACGAACCTGTGATTCCGAACAAGGTAAACGGCCTGATATTCTCAGGCACTGAAACCCTGTCGGACATTGGCCGCATCTGTTCGTTAAACGACGGTTTAGAGAACATATATTTTATCGGAGAGCCCATGGCCAGAATGCGTATCTTGACTGCGAACGAGCAAGAGGCGTTCGATAAGCCACCGCTGTTTGATCACAACGAACGGAAGCGATTTCTCAGCCTGCCAAAGGGTTTGATGGATATCACCGCTGGCTTGCGTACCCCTGACAGTCAGGTCGGGTTTTTACTGATGTGCGGATATTTCAAGGCAACCAAGCGATTTTACCAACCACAGGATTTTCATGAGCGCGACATCGCTTTTGCAGCGCACCAGCTCAATTTGGCAGAAGAAGCCTTTCAAGCAACACATTACACAGAAACGACCCGGCTACGGCATCAACGCCACGTCCTCGAATTCTACGGCTTTGCGCCCTTTGATGAGAGTGCCAAGAGCACCTTGGCCAATGAGATCACGACGATGGCGCGCATGCATCTGAAGCCTCGGCTGATCTTTGATCGTTGCATGGATTTTCTTGTTCAGCACCGGATTGCAGTTCCAAGGTCCCGCAGCCTGACAGACAGCATTCGCGCTGGTCTGCATGACCGTAAGGTCGAATTGATCGGGCTGATGGATGATCAACTCAGCGATAACGGCCGTCATCTGCTAGATGATTTGTTTGCCGCACCCGAAGACAAAAACCGCTACCGGCTGACCCTTCTCAAAAAGCTATCGCAATCAACCAGACCGACCAAGATCAAGGAAGCGGTTGCGGACTTTGAGATATTGTCAGACCTTCATCATCAGTTGGCCAGCATTCTGGCAAAGCTTGACCTTGGTGTCGCGGGCATTCGGTATTTTGCAGGCAGTGTTTTGAAGTCTCGCATGTTCCAGCTCCAACAACGGCGTCAAGCCGACCGTTATATTCATGCCACCGCCTTTGTGGCGCATCAGTTTTACCGCTGTCAGGACAATATGATCGACCTCTGGTTCAGCGTCATGGCGAGCTTCAAATCTACGGCGGCTCGGGAATATCAGGAAACGCTGATGCAGGGACGCAAAGAACAACAACGCCAGATCGAGATTGTTGTCGATGGTTTGGAGGTCTCTGTCTTCGGCGTCATGCGCGGCATCCGTGGTGTCATGGAAGCGGCCAATCTGTCGGACACAGAGAAAGTCGTGGCCATTGGGAAACTCCTAGATCAGAGCAAAACCACGGATTTTAACCAACTCAAGGATGAGCTGACAGAGACAGCTAAAAATGCCAGCTGGTACGACGTTCTGGAAGCACGTTCCGTGAAGCTTCAAAATCGTCTCAGTCCTGTGCTGCGGGCACTGAACTTCATGTCCAACAGGCGTGTTTCTGCGCTACTAGAAGCGATTGATCATTTCAAGGCAGATGGGGATTTATCCGCTACCCACGCACCGATGGGCTTTCTCGATGCTGAGCAAAAAGCGGTTCTTATCCGAGCCGATGGCACGTTCCGGGTGTCACTATACAAGGTCTTTCTGTTTCAGGCCGTCACAACCGTCATCAAATCCGGTGATCTGAACGTAGAACAGTCCTACAAATACCGGCCCATGGACGCATATTTGATCGAGAAGGAACGTTGGAACAGAGATAAAGCCCTTCTCCTGGAGCGGGCGGGTCTTACAGAATTTACTGAACCCGAACACGTTCTCGCCAAGCTGAATTCCACGCTATCCGCCCAATATCTGGCTACCAACAACCAAGCGGCTACCAACCCACACCTGAAGCTTCGCAAAGACAGAACGTTCCATATTGCTACGCCAGCGCTCGATGCCAGTGAGGCCGATCCGCTGGGCAATTTGTTTCCCCAACGGCACGACGTACCGCTCGCTCAGGTTTTGGAAACGGTCAACAATCATTGCCGCATGCTAGCCGCGTTTGATCATTGGCAGCAGACCCATGTCCGCCAAACGGCGTCCCATCCTGCCTTGCTGGCCGGGATCATGGGGTTGGGCTGCGGGATCGGCGTACGCAAGATGGCGCGGATTTCATCACGCGTCACCGAAAGCGAATTAGATCACACCGTCAACTGGCGCTTCTCCCTCGACAACATTCGGGCCGCCAATGATGCCGTAGTCAAAGCGATGGGAAAGATGGAACTGCCAAATCTCTACCGTGCGACGCAAGACCATTTGCATACCTCCAGTGATGGCCAAAAGTTTGAGGTGCGGGGTGAAAGTCTGCACGCCAGCCGGTCATTCAAATACTTCGGCCAGGGCCAAGGGGTTAGTGCTTACACCTTTGTCGATGAACGTAATTTCCTGTGGCATTCACTGATGATCAGCGCCGCTGACCGCGAAAGTGCCTATGTCATCGACGGGCTGATGCACAACGACGTCGTCAAAAGCGATATCCACTCGACTGACACCCACGGTTACACCGAAGCCGTTTTTGGCCTGACCCATCTGCTGGGATTTTCCTTTGCCCCACGCATCAAGGGCATCAGCAAACAGACCCTCTATATTTTCAAACCGAAAAACCAGGCAGGCGAAGATTGGGCGTTACGGCCTGACAAAACCATCAATGAAAGTGTGATCCGGGGAAATTGGGACGACCTGTTGCGCATGGTCGTCACCATCAAGCTTAAGGAGAATACCGCATCCGATATTTTCCGTCGCCTCAATTCCTACTCTCGCCAACATGCGCTGTACCAAACGCTGAAAGCTTTCGGCCAGATTATCAAATCCCTATTCATCCTGCGCTACATCGACGACCTCGCCCTGCGCCAAACCATCGAAAAACAGCTTAACAAGGTCGAATTGGCCAACCGCTTTACCCGCGCCGTGGCCGTTGGCAATCCTCGTGAGTTTCCCCAAGCTGAAAAGGAAGAGCAAGAGATCGCGGAAGCCTGCAATCGCCTTATCAAAAACAGCATCATCTGCTGGAACTATCTGTATCTGGCCCACCAAGTCGGAAAAGCGCCAGACACAGAAGCCAAACAAAACCTGATCCGCCTAATCGCAGCCCGCTCTCCCATGTCATGGGCCCATATCAACATGCTGGGCGAATATGATTTCTCAGAAGAAAAACTCCGAGACACACTCGGAATACTGCCCCCGAAAAGGGTGGCTTAAAATACCAACCAAAACAGGTGGAGCAAAAATCCAGAAAATCCTGTCGGATCAAATCAATGCCAAAAATTCTGTGGTGGATTTGGTACCTTTATGCAGACAAACCCTATGATCTGCAATACGGCTGAGGACATCAACAGGCGTTAGGTGGGGTTCCCCATACGCTCACTTCTTTTCCGAGATTGGCGTAAATCGTTCGATTGCCAAACTCCGGCGCCGCCAATGATAGCTTTCACCCTGATTGAGAC
>JAAETJ010000393.1 GCA_024228495.1 bacterium
GCCAATAGCATCGAACATAGTGTCAAGCTTGGTACCGATTGACTGTACAGCAACGATGATCGCAACAGCAATACCTGAAGCAATGAGGCCATACTCAATAGCAGTGGCGCCGGATTCGTCATTAGCAAAACGAGCTACAAATTTAGTCATATTATAATACTCCTACGTATTTTTCATTTACACAGTACTGAAATCAGACACCAACCACATACCCTGATGGTCTTGCTGGTCCTTGTCTGAAGGAATGCTAAGATTACGCATAAAGTCTTGCTGCCTTCTTAAAAAGCATGGTTACCAAAAACCCATCCGGCTTTCATTGGCCTTAGAGTTAACGGGTTGTAAAAACCGGCGAATTCAGCAGTCCAATACACATAATACAGGCCGTGATCGCCCCACAACTCGCGCCATACACGCAAGTATCATCAGCCAAGTTTACACTTCCTTCACCATAAGCTTGTCTAATGGTCACCAGTTTAGCCAGAATAGTGAGTATTAAAAAATGAATTTTCATAATATCAAACGCCTGGTGATCATGGAAAGATTGATCATCTCAGCCCTGTTTTCTATTCTTTCGCTGGGCTTTTTCGCCTCAGGCACATCAGCAGCACCAATCAAGGTGCAGGTTGATGAAGCCAAGCTCATCGAATTGAACCGTCCCATCCACCACGTCATCATCGGCAATCAATCTATTGCAGATGTCGCTATGCAGAGTAAAACCACATTGATCTTTACCGGTAAATCGGCCGGCCACACCAATGTCATTCTGCTTGATGAAAACAATCGTCAGATCCTCAACCGGAAAGTTCATGTCAGCACCAGCAATGAAAGCGGTATGGTAATACTGCAACTGGGCACGTCGCGTAGATCCTACCATTGTGGCACGATTTGCAATACCCGACTGGCCTTTGGCGATGATCCCACTTTCACCAAAGCAGTGAAAAAGAACCACGAAGACAAACTTGGATTTATGGCAATGGCTGCCAAAGCGGGCAAAGGCAATTAGCTCCAGCTGGTTTTAGAAACATCGAGAAAGAGCGCATTGCTATTTTTAGCACTGCGCTCTTTTTTTGCGAAAAGACATGGCAAAATCAATATTCTTTAACACAAAATTGCTCTAACATCTTTGTATCCTCGCAGGATATCACAATTAACAGGGAACCTAAAGACCAATGAAACCGCTGAACAAGTATCTTGTAAGCATTGTTATTATTGCTTTTTGCGCACTCCCCCATACTGCTGGTGCCATCCAGTCCAGCGGGCCTAGAGTGACCCTTCAAGGCAATAACTGCGTGCGCATCTCAACCGCTGGTGTTGATCATGGCAAAGCCGTAGCACAAAAATATGCCGACGACTTGCTGGAGTCCGACATCGAAGCATTTCGCAAAAAACGCGGTTTGAAATCAATCAAGGTGCAGTGGCGCTTTAAAAAATGCAAAGAACATTTGTGGTTCTTTGGCCAAGAATATAATTGCACCTCCATCGCCAGGGCCTGTTGGTAGAGATTTATACTTCCTGGTCCCAAGGTCCTTTGGGCGTATTGGGCTCGTTATCGCGCCCCGGATCCCAGGGACGCAGCTGGATATTGGTCTCCACCATGTGATTGCTGATATCAGCCCGCTGGTCCATCTCATCTGCCATATCAATGAGCGCATTGATGCGGTTCTGGGTATCTGGATGGGTGGAAAACAGATTGTCCATATTCTGACCGCTCAATGGATTGATGATGAACATATGAGCTGACGCCGGATTGGCCTCGGCGACTTCATTGGGGATATGAGCGGCCATGCCTGAAATTTTTCCCAGCGCGTTGGCCAACCATAGAGGATGACCACAGATCTGCGCACCCAACTTGTCAGCCTGATATTCCCGCGAACGCGAAATAGCCATTTGCACGAGACCAGCCGCCATGGGCGCAAGGATCATCAGGGCGATCATGACAATGGGGTTGGTGCGATTGCCCTCTCCGTCTCGGCCCCCAAAGAACATGCCAAACTGGGCCAGCATACCAATCGCACCAGCGATAGTTGCCGTTAGCGTCATGATCAAGATATCGCGGTTTTTGATATGTCCCAGCTCATGCGCCATGACCCCGGCAATTTCTTCGCGAGTCAACATGTTCAAAAGACCAGTGGTGGCCGCAACAGCCGCGTGCTCCGGATTGCGTCCCGTCGCAAAGGCATTGGGCTGATCATTCTCCATAATATAGACTTTTGGCATAGGCAGGTCCGCATTGTCTGCAAGCTCAACAATCAGGTTGTAATACTCAAAAGACGAGTGCTCATCGACCTCGGTGGCCCCATGCATGCGCAAAACCATTTTGTCGGCGTTCCAATAAGAAAAGAAATTCATGCCAACAGCGATTACAAAGGCAATCAACATACCAGCCTGTCCGCCAATCACAAAGCCAACACCCGTGAACAAAGCCGTCATTGCCGCAAGCAATACGGCCGTCTTGAAATAATTCATATGCTCCCAGCCTCATCTTTTCTGGCCTCTGACCATCACCGGTCAAATCACCATTTATGCAAGCTAAGTATGGGTATCAATTTCGTCAAGTTCAAGGAACGCAGCGAACGCGCGATACGCCCCGTCACACCGGGACGTAAGAACTATCTGTTTATGTGTATTAGTTCAGACTTGACACCGCTTACTCCCCAGCAAATGCAGAAAGGAAGCGTAACGGCTCTTGAAGAGCTTATGGTTACCGGTTTTGATGGTGGTGCAAACCCAACCTTCAAACAAGGACACCACGATATTGAACACCACAGAAAAAATTATCAAACACAAAGTCTGGCTGCTCAATCTGGCGCAAAAGCCTGGCAATATTTCACAAGCCTGCCAGATCATGAGGTATCGCGCGACACTTTTTATCGCTACAAAAATGCGGTTGACGAAAGCGGCGTCGAGGCTCTGCCGGAGCGCACCAGGCGCAAGCCAAATCTTGCCAACCGGGTGGATGAGACAACCGGGCAGGCGGTGATTAAACTGGTGGGGCAAGCGCTCCCATCAGATGTCATGTTGGTCGGCGAAAACCGCACGGTCCTCAAATACCTGATCAGGCCATTGGCCGACCAACTAACCAGAGCTCTCGCGAAGAATAAAGGAAAGCAGACTTAAGCTCTTATGTCTGCTCAGAGTCAAACGAGCAAATAACATGCCTGCCAGGTCACGGACATACCTTCCAGACGCTCCAGATAAAGGAATTTATTCCTAATTTATTGACTTTCATCCTATTTTCTCCTATGTTTCCTCATATGTTCCCTTGAGCCCGGAGGGATAATCATTTCAGGAGAGAGATTTGATTGGTTTTAACAAATTGGGGATTGTCTTGGTCCTTATTCTGACATTCACGGGATTACGTTCACTTGACGCCACGGCCCGCCCAAAAGCGCTTGCAGGCCCTATCCAGGCTTTTGTTGAACGGGTGGTTGATGGCGATACGCTGGTGGTGAGGGCACGTATCTGGCTTGGTCAGGAATTGAAGGTGATGGTGCGAATCAGCGGCATTGATGCCCCCGAATTGCGCGCTCGATGTGACAAGGAACGCCAGATAGCCGTCTCTGCACGCCAGTTCGTCAAACGTCTGGTCGGCCAGCGAAAGGTGACATTGTCTCACATTCGCCAGGGCAAATATGCCGGCCGGGTGATCGCCGATGTCACAGACAAAAGTGGATCCCCCTTGTCTGCCCACCTACTCAAAGCCAATCTGGCCCGCCCCTATCATCGCGGGCGGCGCAAAAGCTGGTGCACGCAAAAACCGGTTCGACCCGTAAAAAAAGCCCAGATAGCTTCAAAAATCCAAGCCCCCTGAAACTGTTGCTCTAGTACACCATCCCCACATATTCTACGGTTGACCCCCGTTATGCTCTATCCGGGAAATCCAAATTTATGGCATAATTCATGCACTGAGGTGGGCAGGAGCAAATTAACGTCAGTATCATCCGGGCAAGGTCCGGCATGTTAATAAGTTTATCAGGAGTTAGTATCGTGCGTATCCAAACATTTACCGCTCTTTTAGCGTGCGGTCTTATTGTTCTTTGTTCGACATCCACCTTCGCCAAAAAAGGTAAAAAGGCAAAAAAAATCGGTGCCATTGCAGTCACTGGTCTGGCCGCCATACACACTCTTAAAAGGACGCGTGGTCGTTTATGCATGGCGGATCACTTTCATTTTGGCGATGGCGCATCGCGCAAAAGCAAAGCAAGAGCCCTTGTTGCCGCCAGAGCCAACTGGGCATACTTTGTCAGCGCTGAATATGGCTCCGCCTGGGCTCGCTATTCTGTCGCGCGCAGCAAAGGCGGTAAATGCTCACGCACAAAGGGTCTTTATAATTGTAGCATATCTGCCCGCCCCTGCATGCGCTAACACTTGGAGTGATCGATGTTATCGACACGAACCCTGTAGCAAAACAGACCGTTTGATCAGCTGATATTCGACCCAGAATGAAACGCCGGACCGTGACATTGCTCATGGCCTGGCGCTTTTGCGCATGCGCCTCTTGAACACTTGCCCTGTTGAACCGATATCGCTAGGAAATAAGGTGAGATCAAAACGGGACGAATAGTCCTACGCTATAGTGAAAGAATTATTTATGAGCGAAGCGACCCAACTTGTCTGCCCGTCTTGTGTAACCATCAACCGAGTCCCCACTGACAAAAACAAGTCAAAAGCCAATTGTGGTAAATGCCATGTGCCCCTGTTCCCTGATGAACCAGTTGATCTGTCAGCTGCAACTTTTAAACGAACGGTCGCCAAGTCGCATTTTCCGATACTGGTTGATTTTTGGGCGGATTGGTGTGGCCCGTGCAAACAAATGGCCCCCGAATTCGCCAAGGCTGCCAAAATGATGTCAAACGACGTGCGCTTTGCCAAACTCGATACCCAGACCGCCGCCGAAGTCGTGCAGATGTATGGCATCCGTGGCATCCCCGCGCTGATCTTGTTCAAGAAAGGCCAGGAGGTCGCCCGCAAGGCCGGCGCCCAGCACCATGAAGATATTGTCGATTGGGTCAAAAGATATTTGTAAGATTGAAGCCGCTCAAGTGTCCTTGAGGACATTTGAGCGGCAAGGCAAGGCGAGCAATTTTCAAAAATGGGCCTCTGATATTTTTGTGGGTCCAAGTCCTTCAGACATAACCATCCAGATCACAAAAAAATTCGGTATAACGATGGATTGGAAATCTCCTCTCTCGTTATCCTTGAATATATGCGACCACAGTGATTATTCGTGGTAATGAGTCCAATGCGTATATTTGTCGAGAAACCATCTTTAGCAATCTTTCGAGTTACCGCTCAGGCACCCTCACCCAATTATCCCCTCGCGTGCACAACAACTGCGATATAATAGCAATATCAAGTTCCCGGTTTGTTTTAACCACTCATGTAGCAAAATCAGGCTATGATACTGCTAGAACCCCAAATCGGAGCGGAACCCATGCGCGAAACAGACCTTTATCCAGCTATCAAGCATACTCTTGAAAAACAGGGTTATAACGTCAAAGCTGAAGTCACCGACTGCGATGTGGTGGCGGTGCGCGGAGAAGAGCCACCGGTCATTGTGGAGATGAAACTCAACTTTTCACTGCCGCTGCTCATTCAGGCGATCGACCGGCAATCTCTTAGCGATGACGTATATATTGCCATTCCAAAGCCCACCAAAAAGTCCGGTGGTGCCATGTGGAAACGCAACAAGCGCGGCCTGCTAAAATTATGCCGCCGTTTGGGTATTGGGCTGATGACCGTGGATCTGAAAAAAACCATTGACAGAGCTGTTGAGGTCCATTGCGACCCGCTACCCTATACGCCGCGAAAAAACAAACGCCGTTCTGGTCGTTTGTTGAAAGAATTTTCTGAGCGGGTCGGAGATCCCAATATGGGCGGCAGCAACAGATGCAAGGTCATCACATCCTACCGCCAGGATGCGTTACGCTGTCTATCTTTTATTGATGCGCAAGGGGCGGTGAAACTCAAAGAAATCCGTGAAAAAACCAGCGTCGAACGAGCCGGTGGTATCTTGCAAAAAGATCACTATGGCTGGTTCACCCGTGTTGATCGCGGCATTTACGAACTGACCCCGCAGGGTCGGTCCGCCCTTAAAACCTTTAGTGCGGCAATCGCAGCGCTTTAAAGGTTTCGTCTTATCTGGCGTTCTCGATTTTTCTGATTTGATCGGCACTCATATGTTTTAGATTGGTATCAATATTTCAACAGGAGATCGGCTTGTCGCGAATTGATTTATTGCCAAAAAGTGCATGGCCGCAAAGCTGACCAAAGAAACGTACACTGCGACAATCGGCTAAAAAACAAGATCACTAATCGGCCTTGCTACAAGTGCGGTGACCGCAACAGCAATATGAGGTAGAAAAATAACAAAACCTGATAGCAAGGCAAGCCAGACCAATCCCAGTATTTAATACAGCTTTTGCGGCAAAATCACATTCCATCGATTGTAAATTTCGCTGAATTTCAACGTGACTATACGATGAAGATGTGAACGTTCGGCCAAATCAAATGGTTAGCACCAATTAATTCTGCTCTAGAAAATGCCATTGGCTTTTTGCACCTCGCGAACGAACGCGATGATTTTGCTTACGTCCTGCGTGGTAACGGTACGAATCGGAGGCATATTACCAAAGCGCCAATGATGAGCCCGGACCCCCATTGTAGCGGCGCGATAAAAAGCCCCGTCGGCATGATGACTGGCTTCATAATATTTGTGAATAAGCGGTGGCCCCTGCGTGGTACCCCCGGCGCTTGGCCCATGACACTGGGAACAGTTGATTTTAAAAATTGCCTGACCACTTGTAGCACTGGCGCTTAAAACCGGAATTTTCACCTCGATACCAGCACTATGCTGTTTGCTTCCCCCCGAAAACATCAAATAAACGCCCATGATCAACCCGCCGATCACCAATAGGGGAACTATCTTTTCTTTCATCATCTATTCCTGTGCAGTAGAGGACCTCAATCTGCCCCCAAGCTAGACCTTCCCGCGAGGGGAAGGTCAAGCCATTGGTGCATTCTATGAGCACAACCTATTTCGTCAATTCATCGATTATCGGACAAGCGGCATGTTCATCACCATGACAGGAATGCACCAATCTTTTGAGCACATCTCGCATGGTCTCGAGCTCGGCAATTTTGCGCTCAATATTATCGAGATGGTTCAGGGCGATGGCCTTGACATCCCGGCTCGATCTTTTCTTGTCATCGCACAAGGATAACAGGTTCCGGCAATCATCGATGGAAAATCCCAGCGAGCGGGCACGGCCCAAAAATTTCAGGCGTGCGAGATCATCGTCACTATAATCACGATAACCATTTTCAAGGCGCTGAGGTTTAACCAGACCGATTTCCTCATAATAGCGCAACGTCTTGGCAGGCAGTCCCGATTGCCTTGCAGCGTCACCAACTCTCATCTTATACTTCCTCGTCTCCCCGCGACTTCATGTAAATATTCGTAACCATTGTTTTAAAAAGATAAATATTAGCTCCATGTTGACAGATTTAAAATCATATGCGGTACTAAAAATGTTCCAATAATCCACAAAAAAACCTGCAAGACCTCCTAACAGGATATTAAATCAGTCCCAACCTCCAAGCGTCAACAGGCCTGCACAAAACAGGGAAACAAAAAATGAACTATAAAGACGCCTATTCCCAATCAATGAACAATCCCACTATTTTCTGGGCAGATGCCGCCAAAGGCATTGACTGGATCAAGCCGTTTGACATGGTTCTTGATGATAGTAATCCCCCCTTTTATCACTGGTTCATGGGGGCCGAGCTCAACACCTGCTATAATGCGGTGGATCGACATGTCGTAAATGGCCGGGGAGAACAGGCCGCAATCATTTATGACAGCCCAGTCACAAATACCAAAGGCACACTCACTTATAATGACCTGCAAGCAGCTACCGCATTATTTGCTGGCATCCTTACGGATCAAGGAGTAACCAAGGGCGATCGCGTTTTAATATATATGCCAATGATCCCCGAAGCAGCGATTGCCATGTTGGCCTGCGCGCGTATCGGAGCCATTCACTCGGTGGTGTTTGGAGGGTTTGCGGCCAAGGAACTGGCGACCCGCATTGACGATGCCAAGCCCAAAGTCATTGTCTCGGCCTCTTGCGGGATCGAGGTCAAAAAGGTCATTGAGTACAAACCTTTGCTTGATCAAGCAATTGAGTTCGCCAACCACAAGCCAACCAACACCATCATTTATCAACGCCCACAAGCCAGCGCGCAAATGATCGAGGGCCGCGATATTGACTGGCTACAAGCGGCCAAAACGGCAATGCCCGCAAACTGCGTGCCGGTCGCGGCGACTGATCCCTTGTATATTCTCTATACATCGGGCACCACGGGTGTCCCCAAGGGCGTCGTGCGCGACAATGGCGGGCACGCGGTGGCCCTGCACTGGAGCATGAAAAATGTCTATAATATCGATCCGGGAGATGTGTTCTGGTCGGCATCAGACGTTGGCTGGGTGGTCGGCCATTCCTATATTGTCTACGGTCCGCTACTGGCGGGATGCACCACGGTTTTTTATGAAGGCAAGCCAATAGGCACGCCGGACCCCGGTGCCTTTTGGCGCGTTATTTCTGAGTATAATGTCAAAACCCTGTTCACGGCTCCAACGGCCTTTCGCGCCATCAAGCGTGAAGACCCCGAGGGCACATATCTGCAACAATATGACATGAGCAAATTCGAAGCCCTGTTCCTTGCTGGCGAGCGTTGTGACCCTGACACCCTGTCTTGGGCGCAAGAAAAACTGGGCGTACCGGTTATTGATCACTGGTGGCAGACCGAAACCGGCTGGGCCATTGCCGCCAACCTGCTTGGCATTGAGCAATTACCGATCAAGGCGGGATCTCCAACCGTCGCGGTGCCTGGCTATGATGTGCGCATCTTGAAAGAAAATGGCGAGGAAGAACAAAACGGTGAAATCGGCCTTATCATGATCAAACTGCCCCTGCCACCAGGCTGTTTGCCAACCCTTTGGAAAAATGACGATCGCTATGTCGAGAGCTATCTCTCGCAGATTGATGGTTATTACCTGACGGGGGACGCGGGCTTTAAGGATGAGGACGGCTATCTGTGGATCATGAGCCGCATCGACGATATTATCAATGTAGCGGGCCATCGCCTGTCAACGGGCGGTATGGAAGAAGTACTTGCCAATCACGGAGATGTCGCAGAATGCGCCGTCATCGGCGTCGCAGATCAATTAAAGGGCGAGCTGCCTATGGGGCTTGTAGTGCTGAAAGCGGGCGCGGATCGAGATGCCAGCGAACTGGCAGGAGAACTGGTGCAAATGGTGCGAGAAAAAATTGGTCCGGTGGCCTCTTTCAAAATGGTTGTGGTGGTTGATCGTTTGCCCAAAACCCGCTCTGGAAAAATCTTGCGCGGCACCATGAAAAGCATCGCCGATGGGACGGAAGTGAAAGTCCCTGCCACCATTGATGATCTGGCTATTCTGGATGAGATCAAGGTGGCACTGCAAACCATAGGTTATGCCAAAGAGTAGCAGGAGGAAACAAACGCAAAAAGTATTTAAAAATTGCGGCCTTCTTCTCCCTCTCCCCCGACGAGGAGGAGCGGGAACAAGATAAGCCCAACCGCCTAATAAGGACCGTGGCATGACCGAGAATAAAAATAAAAAACCATCACTCACAGATTGGCAGCAGCTGGCAACCAAGGAGTTGCGCGGTAAGCCTTTGAGTGATCTCGACCGCGCTACCTATGAAGACATCACCACTAAACCACTTTACACAAGCCAAGACCTTGAAGGCATTGAACACCATCAGAGCCTACCAGGTTTCGAACCTTTTTTACGCGGTCCGCGCGCCACCATGTATGCGGGCCGCCCTTGGACCATCCGCCAATATGCCGGTTTCTCAACTGCCAAAGACAGCAACGCATTTTACAAAAAGAACCTGGCCGCCGGGCAGCAAGGTCTGTCAGTGGCTTTTGATCTGGCCACTCATCGCGGCTACGACAGCGATCATCCCCGCGTCATCGGCGATATCGGTGCGGCCGGTGTGGCGATTGACAGCGTCGAGGATATGAAAATCCTGTTCAAGGATATCCCGCTCGACAAGGTTTCGGTGTCCATGACCATGAACGGAGCCGTGCTACCGGTGATGGCCGGATTTATTGTTGCCGCGCAAGAAAGCGGCGTGGCGATAGAGCAACTCAATGGCACCTTGCAAAATGATATTTTAAAAGAATTCATGGTGCGCAATACCTATATCTTCCCCCCTGCCCCCTCGATCCGCATCGTCTCCGACATTATCGGTTTCACTGCGCAAAACATGCCCAAATTCAACCCGATTTCGATCTCTGGCTATCATATGCAAGAAGCTGGCGCGACCGCAGTGCAAGAGCTAGCCTTCACCATTGCTGACGGCCTCGAGTATGTGCGCACCGCCATTGATCGTGGCATGCAAGTTGACGATTTCGCCCCGCGCCTGAGTTTCTTCTTTGGCATTGGTATGGATTTTTTCATGGAGATCGCCAAGCTGCGCGCGGCTCGTCTCTTGTGGTCGCAGCTCATGGAAGAAAAATTCTCGCCCAAAGACCCGCGCTCAAAAATGCTGCGCACTCATTGCCAGACTTCCGGGGTCAGCCTTACCGCATCAGACCCCTATAATAATATTATGCGCACCACCATTGAGGCGATGGCCAGTGTGCTTGGCGGCACCCAGTCATTGCACACCAATGCCTTTGATGAAGCGTTGGCGCTGCCATCGGAGTTTTCCGCCCATATCGCCCGCAACACCCAGATCGTTCTGCAAGAAGAAACCGGCATAACGAGGGTCGTCGATCCGCTGGGCGGATCATATTATGTCGAAGCCCTGACCAATGAAATAGCTACCAAGGCCCGCGCACTCATTCTGGAAGTGGAAGAGCTTGGTGGCATGACCAAAGCGGTACAGGAAGATATGCCAAAGCGCCGCATAGAAGAAGCCGCCGCCTTGCGTCAGGCCCGCATTGATCGGGGCGAAGAAGTGATCGTTGGGGTCAATAAATATCTGCACGATGATGGCAATGAAATTGACGTGCTTTCGGTCGATAATGCGCAGGTGCGCGAAGCTCAGATCGAGCGCCTCACACAGATCAAAAACACGCGCGATAACAAGGCTTGCCAAAAGGCGCTCAACGCCCTTAAAACGGGGGCGGAAAACGATGCCAATCTGCTGGAGCTATCTATCGAAGCCACGCGTGCCCGGGCCAGTGTTGGCGAGATCACCGCAACACTGGAACAAGTGTTTGGACGGTACAAAGCGATCAACTCGACGATTTCGGGAGTATATGGTTCCGTGTATGAAGGCGATGAAGAGTTCGAGAAGATCAAGGTTGAGATCGACCGCTTCGCCGTTGAGACCGGTCGGCGGCCCCGTATGCTGATCGTCAAGATGGGCCAGGATGGACATGACCGGGGTGCCAGGGTGATCGCCACCGCCTATGCCGACCTTGGTTTCGATATCGATATCGGTCCCTTATTCCAGACCCCGGCTGAAGCCGTTCGCCAGGCCATTGAGAACGACGTCCATATGATCGGCATTTCGTCACTGGCAGCGGGGCACAAAATGCTGGTACCCGCCCTGATGGACGAATTAAAACAGCAAGAAGCAAGCGATATTCTGGTAATCTGCGGCGGTGTTATTCCCCCAAAAGACCATCAACAACTACTTGATATTGGCGTCGCCGCCATTTACGGTCCCGGCACCAATATCCCCAAGGCAGCACGCGAGATGATCCAAATGATCAAACAAAATGCAACCACCTGAATTAGAGTTCCAAAACAGGCAACAAGTCAGAAAATAATATGAGAGAAATTGTCCAAAGACTGGAAGAAAAGCGCGCCGCAGCAAAACTTGGCGGCGGTCAGGTACGGGTCGACAAGCAGCATGCCAAAGGCAAGCTGACAGCCCGCGAGCGCATCGAATTACTACTCGATCCCGGCTCGTTTGAAGAGTGGGACATGTTCGTGGAACATCGCTGCACGGATTTTGGCATGGACGAAAACAAGGTGCCAGGTGATGGCGTGGTGATTGGCTATGGCACCATTTGCGGGCGTCTGGTGTTTATCTACTCTCAAGATTTCACGGTGTTTGGCGGCTCGCTTTCTTCCGCTCATGCAGACAAGATCTGCAAGATCTACAAACAGGCCATAAAAGTTGGCGCCCCGGTGATAGGCGTCAATGATAGTGGCGGCGCACGCATACAAGAAGGCGTAGAAAGCCTTGGTGGCTATTCGGATGTGTTTCAGGCCAATGTGCTGGCCTCTGGGGTGGTGCCACAGATTTCCATGATCATGGGACCATGCGCAGGTGGCGCTGTTTATTCACCCGCCATTACCGACTTTATCTTCATGGTCAAAGACACGTCTTACATGTTCTTGACCGGTCCTGAAGTGGTCAAAACCGTGACTCATGAAGTCGTCACCTCGGAAGAGCTGGGTGGAGCCAAAACCCATACCAGCAAATCCGGCGTTGCCTCTCTGGCTTTTGAAAATGATGTCGAAGCCCTGTTGCTGCTACGTCGCTTCATCAATTTTCTGCCTGCCAGCAACAAGGAAAAACCTCCGCACTGGCCGACCAGCGATTCCGGCACGCGCAAAGTCCCGTCTCTATGCTCACTGGTCCCAGCCGACCCCAACAAGCCCTATGATATGAAAGAAGCTATTTTCAAAATTGTCGATGACAATGACTTCTTTGAGCTGCAACCAGACTTTGCCGCCAATATCATTATCGGCTTTGGGCGCATGGAAGGTTCGACCGTTGGCGTCATCGCCAATCAGCCCATGGTACTGGCTGGCTGTCTGGACATAAACGCTTCCACAAAGGCCGCACGCTTCATCCGTTTTTGCGACGCCTTCAACATTCCCCTGCTGACCTTGATCGACGTGCCCGGTTTTCTGCCTGGTACCGACCAGGAATATGGCGGCATTATCAAACATGGTGCCAAGCTTTTATATGCTTACGCCGAAGCCACAGTGCCCAAGATCACTGTCATCACCCGTAAAGCCTATGGCGGCGCCTATTGTGTAATGGCCTCCAAGCATTTACGCGGCGATGTCAACTTCGCCTGGCCCAGTGCAGAAATCGCCGTCATGGGACCCAAAGGAGCAGTCGAGATTATTTTCCGTTCTAAACTGGATAATCCTGCAAAAACCGAAGAGCTAACCGAGGATTATCGCGAGAAATTCGCCAATCCGTTCGTTGCTGGCAAGCTCGGCTTTATCGACGATGTGCTGATGCCGCAAAACACCCGCATCCGCGTTTGTCGTTCGCTGTCCATGCTGAAAGACAAAGACCTCAAAAACCCGTGGCGCAAACACGGCAATCTACCGCTGTAATCTGCAATAGCAAGCAAGGCCTTCAAATATGTTCGATAAAATTCTTATTGCCAATCGCGGGGAAATAGCCTGCCGGGTGATCAAGAGTGCCCAAAAGATGGGCATCAAAACGGTTGCCGTTTATTCTGACGCCGACAAAAATGCCGTGCATGTCGATATGGCCGATGAATCGATTTGCATTGGACCGCCGCCCGCTGCGCAAAGCTATCTGCTTGCCGACAAGATCATCGCAGCTTGCAAGGAAACAAGGGCGCAGGCTGTTCATCCCGGCTATGGCTTTTTGTCTGAAAATGTCAGTTTCTACAACGCGCTCAAAAAACAGGACATCGCTTTTATCGGCCCCGGCGAATTGGCCATTGCCAGCATGGGCGACAAGATGGCCTCCAAAAAGCTGGCGATGGAGGCGGGCGTTAATGTGGTGCCAGGGCATGATGATTTGATTAAAGACGTAAAGCACGCGATGCAGGTCGCCAAGCAAATCGGCTATCCCGTCATGATCAAGGCATCAGCTGGTGGCGGTGGCAAAGGCATGCGCGTCGCACACAATGAGAAAGAATGTAAAAGCGGCTTTGAACGCGCCAAAAATGAAGCCCTCTCAAGCTTTGGTGATGACCGTATTCTGATGGAAAAATTTATCGAGCAACCGCGACATATCGAAATCCAGATACTCGCCGACAACCACGGCAATGTCGTTTATCTGGGGGAGCGCGAATGTTCCATCCAGCGCCGCCACCAAAAAATCGTCGAAGAGGCCCCATCTCCGTTTATCGACAAATCCACCCGCAAATCAATGGGTGAGCAAGCCGTTGCGTTAGCCAAGGCTGTGAATTACCGCTCAGCTGGCACGGTTGAATTCATCGTCGATTCCAAGCGCAATTTCTACTTCCTGGAGATGAACACGCGCTTACAGGTGGAGCACCCAGTCACGGAAATGATCACCGGTCTTGACCTTGTTGAACTGATGATCAAAGTAGCCGCTGGCGAAAAACTGCCGCTCACTCAAAAAGATGTCAAACTGAATGGCTGGTCGATTGAAACCCGCATCTATGCCGAAGATCCCTCGCGCGGGTTTTTGCCCTCGATAGGCCGCCTCACCAGCTATCTGCCCCCCGCGACAAGCGAACATGTGCGGATTGATAGTGGCGTTATTGAAGGTGGGGAAGTGTCAATCCATTATGACCCGATGATCGCCAAGCTGATCACCTATGGTAAGGACCGGGCGCAAGCTATCAATCATATGCGCACGGCGCTGGATGGGTTTCATGTTCGCGGCATCAAGCACAATATCAGTTTTCTCAATCATATCGTTGGTCACCCGCGTTTCCAGTCAGGGGATATATCGACCAATTTTATTGCCGAGCAATATCCAGACGGTTTCAACCCCCTGGAGAGCGGTATAAGCGAACTAACTCCCGCGCTGGTAATCTCTGCAGCCATGCACAATATTCACAAATTACGCGCCAACCAGCTAAGCGGCCAGTTTACCGGCACGGTCCGTCAGCGCGATGATGACTGGGTGGTGATCCACAACGGGATTGAACACAAGGTACATGTTGAACTGGAAGCTGGAAGCCATTTCGTTCATTTTGATGGCAAGGATTATCAGGTTTCCACCAATTGGCAGTTCGGCCAACCATTGTTCCATTGCTCCATCAACAACAAGCACATGACCTTTCAAGTGGAGCGTTCTGGCGTCTGGTATCATATTCTGCATGGCGGAGTGCAACATAACGTGCTGGTACTGACCAGTTTTGCCGCACAACTTTATCAGCACATGCCCGAACCAAACGATGGTGATAGTGGAAAATTCCACCTGTCACCCATGCCCGGATTGATCATCAAGCTTTGCATAAGCGAAGGACAAGAGGTCAAGGCGGGAGAAGAGCTCGCTGTGATCGAGGCCATGAAAATGGAAAATGTGCTGACCGCCGAACGCGACTCTACTATTGCCAAAGTGCTTGTTGATCTCAATGAAAGCGTCGCGGTCGACCAGCCCCTGATCGAATTTGAATGAGATCCTATGGAACCTCTTGCAAATGGTATTTTGAGCGGCAACAGGCGAGCGCTGTCAAAGGCCATCACGCTTGTTGAATCGACCAGATCAGATCATCGCCAGCAAGCCGATGATCTTTTGGCGAGACTCATGCCCCATACAGGCAACTCATTTCGTATCGGTATCACAGGATCGCCAGGGGTCGGTAAATCAACCTTCATCGAAGCAATTGGCGAGACCATCATTGCACGCGGACAAAAGCTCGCCGTACTGGCCATTGACCCCTCCTCGGCCCGCTCGGGTGGTTCTATTCTTGGCGATAAAACCCGCATGGAAAGCCTCACCCAAAACGAACGCGCCTATATCAGACCAACGCCTGCTGGCAAAACCCTTGGCGGTGTGGCGCGGCGCAGTTTTGAAACCATGCTGTTGTGCGAGGCCACAGGGTTCGATGTGGTGATGGTGGAGACCGTTGGCGTCGGGCAATCGGAAACACGGGTCGCCGATATGACCGATATGTTCTTGCTGCTGCTATCGCCGGGTGGCGGCGACGAGTTGCAGGGTATCAAACGCGGCATCATTGAATTAGCCGACCTGCTTATCGTCAACAAGGCGGATGGGACGCAAGAAGCGCTCGCCAAAAAGACAGCTTCTGATTATCGCAATGCCCTCAAATTATTGCGTCCTCGCCATGCCACGTGGTCGCCGCCAGTTGCAACATGTTCGGCGCTAGAAGGAACCGGCATTGCCGATCTGTGGAATTCCATTTCAAAATATCGCCAGTTTGTGGAGAATAATGATGTGCATGATCCACAAAGGCGCAAACAAATGCGCACCTGGATGTGGTCGCAAATAAGCGAAGGTTTGATCGAGGCCCTGTACAAGGAAAAAACCATGGCAGACCTCATAAGCAAGACCGAAGAAAACGTATATGAGGGACGCCTGCCAGCCTCAACCGCCGCCAACAGACTGCTCCAAACTTTTCTAGGCATCGAAAAGTAAGCGCCCCCCGGACAAGCGACAGCGCCGATCCGGGGCCTATGGGCAACAAAACGACATTTCACCAAATGGCTCTGAATCTCGGAGCAAGCCCGGGAAGCTATTGAAAAAGGAATAAAAAATGATCGGTAAACTCAACCATGTGGCCATTGTCGTCCCTAATCTTGAGGCGGCTAGCGCCCTTTATCGCGACACGCTGGGCGCTCAGGTTTCAAGCCCGACCGATGTGGCCGAACATGGCGTCACAACTGTATTTGTAAACCTCCCAAACACCAAGATTGAGCTGTTGCACCCGCTTGGCGATCAGTCCCCCATCGCTAAATTTCTGGCGAAAAATCCGGCAGGGGGCATGCATCATCTGTGCTATGAAGTTGCGAACATAAAAGCCACGGCAGACAAGCTAACAGCAGATGGTGCCCGTGCACTCGGCAAGATTAAAACAGGGGCGCACGGCAAGCCCGTCTTGTTCCTGCACCCCAAGGATTTTTGCGGCACATTGATTGAACTGGAAGAGGTATAAATCATGATAGCTGTCATATTCAAAGTCGAACCCCATGCCCAACACAAGCAGCAATATCTCTATATCGCCGCCAGCCGGTGTCAGATCAAGTCGGAACTAATACAATATACGAGAGTCGTGTAGTGTGCCCGAACATAGCACATCTTCAACAGACAATTGATCGGGTTGAGAAAAAATCACCGAGCAGAACTCAAACAAACCCCATTAATCATGCCGATATCCCCTCAATTCTTGGAAAATTACAACCATATCAGTATTTCTACGATTATTGATCAATACCATTTACCGCACCGTTGCTTTACTCTATTAGAGGGTGAGTTTATCAATTCATCAATTGAGGTTCCAGATAGTGCACCAGGAAAGAGAGCAGTCTATTGCTGTGATTGGCTGCGGTTATTGGGGTAAAAATCTGGCGCGGGATTTCCACGGGCTGGGCGCTCTTGGTGTAGTTAGTGACCCCAATCCGCAGAACGCCAAAACCATGGCAGAACGGTATGGTATCAAGGCTCGCATGTTTGACGAGATCATGAATGATGAGAGCATTGACGGCATTGTCATTGCGGCCCCCGCTGAAGTTCATGCCGAACTGGCGATCGAGGGTTTTGAGGCGGGCAAACGAGGTGCTCCGTCTGCCGATGCATCCCTATCTGGATGAAGCGACACCAGACTATATTATCAAAAGCGCAATTGAAGCAGCACAGGCTGTAAAAAATTCCTGACAGGAAAAATATTATGGAGCAGTCACCCAAACTGGCCGGGATAGCCAAAATTTTTATCGACAAGATCGAAAATAAAGAAAGCCTGATCGCCATTATTGGTCTGGGCTATGTCGGCCTGCCGCTGATCATGGGCTTCAACCGCTTGGGGTTTTCAGTCCTCGGCGTTGATATTGACGAGAGCAAAATCACAGAGCTGGAAAAGGGCCGCAGCTATATAGGCCATTTTTCAGATGACGACATTGAGCAAATGGTTGATAGCGGACATTTTGCCGCCACTACGGACTTTTCCAGACTCAAAGAGGCCGATGCAATTTTGCTTTGCGTCCCGACACCACTAAGCAAGCATCACGAACCCGATTTGTCCTATGTCACAGATACAACACAAGCCATCGCCCCGTTTGTCCGCAAAGGGCAGCTGATCATTCTGGAATCTACCACCTACCCCGGAACAACACGCGAAGTCTTGCAACCCATTCTGGAAAAGGGAAGCGGGCTCAAAGCCGACGAGGATTTTATTGTCGCCTATTCTCCCGAACGCGAAGATCCCGGCAATCCTTTGTTCAGCACAGCCACTATTGCCAAAGTTGTTGGTGCCACCACCAGCGAAGGGCTGGATATGGCCGCAGCACTCTATGAGACACTGATTGATAAAGTTATCAGGGTATCTACACCCGAAACCGCTGAAGCCGTTAAACTAACCGAGAACATTTTCCGTGCCGTCAATATCGCCCTCGTCAATGAACTAAAAATCATCTACGACGATATGGGCATTGATATCTGGGAAGTGATTGACACAGCGGCGACCAAACCGTTCGGCTTCATGCCGTTTTACCCAGGACCTGGCCTTGGCGGCCACTGCATCCCCATCGATCCGTTTTACCTCACATGGAAAGCCCGCGAATACGACAACCAGACCCACTTTATTGAGCTGGCCGGGGAAATCAACCGCAATATGCCAAAATATGTCATATCAAAGCTGGCCGAAGCCCTGAGCCGCAAGCAGAAGAAAGCACTTAACGGAGCCAAAGTGCTGGTCGTGGGCATTGCCTACAAGAAAAATGTCGATGACATGCGTGAAAGCCCCTCGCTGGTACTGATGAAGCTTTTGAAAGAACAGGGGGCTGAATTTGAATATTTCGACACCCATATCCCGGTCATTCCCCCAACCCGCAGCCATGCAGAATTTGCAGGTATGGAAAGCGTGCAATGGACGCACGACAATATCAAACAATTTGACGTTGTGCTGGTCGCCACAGACCACGATAATATCGACTGGAAACTTCTGGTGGACCATGCCCGTTTGATAATCGACACTCGCAATGTCCTGAAAGATTATTCTAAAGAATATGGTGACAAAATCATTAAAGCCTGACCCTGTTGCCGTCACAGAATAAATAGTATGAGGTCCCATGTGAACTGGAATAATTACAGCGAATTGGCGCAAGCTCTTGTTCCCCTTGTCCATAAGGCCGGACAGGTGGAAATGGAAATCTATCGTCAGGATTTTGAGGTTGAGACCAAAAAAGATACCAGCCCCGTCACCAAGGCAGACCGAGCCGCGGAAGCCGTTATTCTGACAGCTCTTGTAAAAATAGCGCCTGACATTCCGATTATTGCCGAAGAGGCGGCCAGTGAAGGAAAAACACCCCAGATTGGAGAGCGTTTTTTTCTGGTAGATCCGCTTGATGGTACCAAGGAATTCATTCGTAAAAGTAACGAGTTTACGGTCAATATCGCCCTTATTGAACGCGGCAATCCAGTGTTTGGGATCGTATACGCCCCGGCAATCCAGCAAGTTTATATAACCCTTGCCCCAAACCGGGCCGTCATGGCGCAAATGGATACCGACCAGGCCAAAATTACGTTGAACGAGTTGGAACTGCTTACCCTGAAAACCCGATCAACCCCGGATAAGGGGCTATCGATTGTTGCCAGCAAATCCCATATGACCCTTGAAACAAGTGAATTTATCCAGCAATTTGAGGTAAGCGAATTGAAAAGTGCTGGCTCCTCCCTGAAATTCTGCATGTTGGCAAAGGGAGATGCCGATCTCTATCCACGCTTTGGTCCAACAATGGAATGGGATACAGCAGCTGGGCATGCCGTGCTGGTGGCTGCTGGTGGCCAGGTGGTGCATCCTGATGGTAGCCCGTTTATATATGGCAAGGCCGAACAAAACTATCTCAATCCATTTTTTATCGCCTGGGCCAAAACGCCAAACTCAGACAAGCTCGTTCAACCAGAAAGACAGGCATGACCTCTTCCAAGCCATTCCATCTGATCACCATTTTGCCGCCATATCTGGTTGGAGATGACAAACTTGCCGGACTGACGACCAGTGACAAAATGCTGATCAGTGATATTTCGGGGCAAGCACATAAGGACTTCAATAATACATTGCTGTCGTCTTACGCCGATGCTGTATTGATTATTGTTGATGGCGCCTTTGGTCTGGAGAAGAAAAGCCTGTGGGCCAAGTCTCTGACCTGCCTGGCTGCCATCCCTGATGTTATCATTGCGATCGACAATATGGCCATGATCGATTATTCGACCAAACATTTTGATGTTCTTTGCGAGGAGTTTTCCGAATCAACCAAAGAATTCAACTGCCGCAATCTTCATATTGTACCAACCGATATTGCCTCTGGTGAAAATTTACACAAATCCTCTGCAAATATGAGTTGGTATGACGGTCTGCCCCTAATCCCCCTTATAGAAAAACAGCAGCAAAAACAAAGAGCCGAACCTACCCGCGAGGATAGCATCCGAACATCCGATCAGTTTGCCATGCATCTGTGCTGGCTTGCCCCGACCCCCATGATACCGGGGCGCCAATATGTTTTCGACAAAGACGGTCAGAAATTCGAAGCGGGAATCAGTACGCTGAAACACCGTCTCAATCCAGAAACCATGGAACATCAGGCCGCCAAATGCCTGTTTGCTGGCAATATCGGTTATGGCAATATCTCACTGGAAACCGCAATCCCGTTTGCGCCTTTTGAAAAAGACCGCAAAGCCGGTAGTTTCACGCTCAAAGACAAGGAAAGCGGCGAAACCGTCGCAATGGGGCTGATCAAGCACAGCCTGCGCCGTGCCACCAATATTCGCTGGCAACAGGTGTTTGTCGATAAGCTAGCACGCGCCAAGCAAAAGCGACAAACACCTTTTGTTCTATGGTTCACCGGCCTGTCCGGTTCGGGCAAATCGACCATTGCCTCGCTGGTAGAAAAGCAATTACACGCAATGGGACACCATACCTATTTGCTCGATGGTGATAATGTGCGCCACGGCCTGTGCCGCGATCTTGGATTTACCGAGGCCGACCGGGTTGAAAACATACGCCGCATTGGCGAAATCTCAAAACTGATGGTGGATAGTGGACTTATCGTCATTACCTCTTTCATCTCACCATTTCGCGCCGAACGGCGCATGGCGCGAGAGCTAATGGATGAGGGAGAGTTTATCGAGGTTTTTGTCGACACCCCTTTGGTTGTTTGTGAGGAACGGGACATCAAGGGACTGTATAAAAAGGCGCGAGCGGGCCAGATTGCTAACTTTACCGGTATTGATTCCCCCTATGAAAACCCACAAAATGCCGAAATCCATCTCGATGGGACAAACACGACAGCCCAGGAACTTGCAGAGGAAATGATGGAGCGACTAAAAGCATCGAAACTTTTGCCCGTTCATGCCGGACATGAGATATGATTGAGCGCAAGAAACTGGTCATGGCGGCCTGCATCAATCTGGGGCAGTTGAACGGTCCGGCTATCCATCTATGTTCCCTCGTACGCAATTTTATCAAAACCGGTTATGAGGTGGTGCTGATCATTCCAAATTTTGACGGGTCTCCCACTTTAAAGCTTCCAGAGAACCTCTATAAATTCCCTGTTTCTCTCCCTTATATCCGAATGGCTGATTTTTTTTACCTGGCGGCCTGATTGATACGGACCGTGGCCGGGTTCATCAAGGATTACAATCCGGTTGTCCGGATTTAACGCAAACACTGCACACACTGCTCGTGCCAAAACACTCAACCCGGCGCAGCAATGGCACGCTCAAAGGCTATGAGCCTTTTCATGTTGCAGACCAGATTCATCATGCCAATGCGGACACTGGTGCACTGAAAAGAGGCCCGTCAAAACACTGATTTCTATCATTTTCGGTTACTATCCCCGTAATTCACTCGTAATTCCCGTAATTCGTAATTCTTTTGTGACGCTCCCATTCCTCATAGACTTTAACAAAATCATCAAGACAACAAAACAGCGCCGTGATATCTATAACCATGGTGCTTCCCTCAATGTTTGTGTTGGAACACAAAACCATTGATTCAGAATTCTACTGATTTTGGAATCCCCTGCTGCCTATCCATTATTGGGGTAAATTAGATCAAATTGCACTTGGGGACAAAACCATTATGACGGATGCCATCAAGAAATTCCTGCAACTTGAAACGGCGAGCGGTATTTTGCTCGTTGGCGCATTAATACTGGCGATGATCGCTGAAAACTCGCTCTTCAAGCCAACTTACGATCTCTTTCTGGAAACGCCTGTCGAACTGCGCATTGGCGCTTTACATCTCGCAAAACCACTATTGCTGTGGATCAATGACGCGCTGATGGCGCTGTTTTTTCTGCTTGTCGGACTGGAACTCAAACGCGAGATCCTTGTTGGCCAGTTGTCTTCACCCTCTCAGATCACGCTTCCAACCATTGCCGCATTTGGTGGGATCGTTGTTCCTTCACTCATTTATATCTTGTTCAATCAAGATGATCCCATTGCCATGAAGGGCTGGGCGATTCCCGCTGCGACAGATATTGCCTTTGCGCTTGGGGTGCTGGCATTGCTTGGCTCACGGGTGCCGGCAAGTTTGAAACTGTTTTTGCTGGCCCTTGCCATTATCGACGATATTGCTGCCATCATCATTATCGCCGTTTTCTATTCCGGTGATCTGTCGACGTCTTCACTCATTGTTGCGGCTGCTGCGCTACTCGTGCTGACTTTCTTGAATATTCGCAATACAACTTCGATTGCCACTTATCTTATCGTTGGGATTGTATTGTGGATCGCCGTACTAAAATCGGGTGTACACGCAACCCTTGCTGGTATTGTGCTCGCCTTTTTCATTCCTTTACGCGGTTCGAAAACTGACGAGAGCTCTCCCCTTATGCGTCTAGAGCATGACCTGCATCCAAGTGTGGCCTTCATTATTCTGCCCGTTTTTGCCTTCGCCAATGCGGGTATTTCCCTAGAAGGTCTATCGCTTGCATCCTTGTTGGAACCGGTGCCGTTGGGCATTGCAGCTGGCCTTTTTATCGGTAAGCAAGTGGGGATATTTGGAACGGTTTGGGCAGCTGTCAAAATGGGTGTAGCCCGTCTTCCAGAAGATATGGGGTGGATGCATCTCTATGGCGTCAGTATCTTGTGTGGCATCGGCTTTACAATGAGCCTGTTTATCAGCTCACTTGCATTCGAACAAGGAAGCATAGCCTATGCCACCAATGACCGTTTGGGTATTTTGGTTGGCTCTTTCATGGCCGCGATTGCTGGGTATTTGGTTTTGTATTTCGCAGCCCGTCGCTCCAATTGATATATTTCATCACTATCAGGCTTCAACCACATATCCTGCTCGTGGAAAATGCACGCAAATTTCTCCCAGATCTTCGTGTGAGTGTCCCAGGGTGATGGTCTGCGCATCGAGTGCCTTGATCACCCCCTCGACAGGTTGCTCACCGCCGTCAACGTCGGGGGATATGAGGACTTGCATGCCTGTTTTCAAACCTTGAGGATCATCGCGATCCGAATGATCTAGGGAAACCGGGGTGTAAGCGGCGGCGCGAGCGATTGCTTCCTCTCCCGACATTTCGCTAATCTGTCCATGGCCAATGGCTTTAACATTTTTCTCCCAGCGCAAAAGAGCGGGGAATTGTGACAACAAAGCTGGCCCTGCTTCCCAGCGACCGCGCAAAAACCAGACGACAAAATAAATTTGCGCATCAATCGCAGCAGCGCTGTCTCCAAGCAAGAATGTGCGCCCATCGGACAATTGATCATCGAGCCAACTTAAAGGGGCGCGAATTTGCGATACCAGATGAGGCAGGTTGGCCCCGGCTGCTTTTATACCAGCTTGCCAATCAGCCCCGAAATACAGCCGTCCGCGATCTTGGGCAAAATCGGCAGGTAGATCATCCCCTGCCGCGCCCAGCACAATTTTGGTGCAAAGATCAAACAGGACTGTGTCCGTCCAACGGCTCAGACACCAGATCAAACCCTTGTCTTTCGTAGGGAAGAAGGTCGGTGACGGGTGGCGGCGCTCCAGTTCTTTTATAATATGCTGACTGTCGCAATAAATATCGGCGCCGATCTGCATGACCGGCGTACGGCGATATCCCCCCGTCAGTTTTATAAGCATGGGCTTTGGCGGGATGCGTGGTATTTCAACGGCACGCCAATGGAAACCCTTGATACCAAGCGCCACTCGCACCTTTTCGGCAACAGGGGATTGCGGATAATTGTGCAAAATTATCTCGGTCTCAGCACTGCTCATAATACTATTCCTTTTGTCAAAACTGCTCTTTGTTACCATCAGACCAGCACTCGCTATCCTGACTTTATATCACTCTTTCGTGCGCTCCAGAACGCGCAGTTTGAAAATCAGCACCGTACCAGCCACCATGGTTGCCGACGCCAGATAAAGCCCGCTATCATAATTGCCGCTTTGCTGCGCCAACACGCCCGCAATGGCGGGGGCAATAATCTGGCCAATACCGAACGACACCGTCATTTTACCCATCATCTGGGCCGGGTTGGTGGGATAATAACGTCCCGCCATGGTCAGCACCAGCGAGACAATGCCCAGAAAACTTGCGCCAAACAGAGCCGTACCAACCAGCATGAGAACAAGACTATGGGTCAGCACAGGGATCAGGATCGAGGCGACCTGCATCAAAAAGGCCAGCAATAGCGCGTTGAGATCACCAATCCGTCGCGCTACCAGGTCCCACACTATAACTGCTGGTGCTGCTGACAATCCCAGCACTACAAAGGTCCAGATACCGTTTCCTTCAAGTCCCGGCAATTGATCGACAATTGCCACGATAAACGTCACAGTGACCGCATAGCCAACCCCGGCACAAAAATAGGCCAGCATGAAAAGCCGCATGAATTTCGAGCCGGGAGGGTGATCAACTATTTCACGCCCACTGCTGGTGAGCCTTGCTCGCCGGGAGGGTGCTGGCATCCAGAAAAAGGCTGGAACCATGATCAAAACACCAAGCACTGTCAGTATCAGCCATTGCTCACTCCAGTTAAACGTATGTTTCAGTAACTCGACGGCAATAGCGCAAAAAGCGATCGATAGACCAACACCGCTAAAATGAATACCAAGTTCGGGGCGGTATTCATTGCGGATCAGCCAGTTCAGGACCAACCCGGATCCAAGCATGAAGCAGGCCGCGCTGCTAAGCCCGGCAAAAAATCGCGACAGTGACCAC
>JAAETJ010000394.1 GCA_024228495.1 bacterium
GAGTTAAGATCGATACCGGCTTTAGCGGCGGTGGTCATCGCTTCGCCCAATGCAACCAGATGGACAGAGGCCAGATAATTGGTCACGACTTTTAATATTGAGGCGGAACCCAATGGTCCTGTGTGGAGTATTTTGCGACCCATTACCGTTAGAATTGGTAATACCCGTTCAAACGCACTTCGTTCACCACCGGCAAAAATCGCAATGTTGCCGCTCGCAGCACGATGACATCCACCAGATACCGGACTATCGAGAGAAAATGCCCCCCTGGCACCGACTTTTTCTGCCAGTCGTTTGACTTCGGCTTCATCGGTGGTGCTCATTTCGAGCCATATCTTGCCGTTGCTCAGTCCGCCAATCACCCCGTCTTCGGCCTCCATGACATTCGCACTGGCTATCGGTGAGGGCAAACAGGTGATGATTACCTCTGAATTTTCCGTCAGCTCTTTTGGCGAGTCAGCCCATTTTGCACCCTTGGTCAGGAACGGCTCGGCCGTCTTCTGGTCCAGATCGCGCACAGTTAAATCAAAACCATTACGCAA
>JAAETJ010000395.1 GCA_024228495.1 bacterium
AGCGGTAAATGGGAGCCGTGACCTCTGTTAGGCGACATTCTGGGCGCACATCACCTGCTGCCAAGTTTCAAATGCCTGATCGCGAGCGGCGCGATAGTCAGCAGCGCTCAGGCGGTGACGACAGGGACGGAACAGAGGGTTGATCGAGCCATGGGCGGAGAGAAACCGCTGGGCATGGCCGGGGATTTGAACCGGCGCATCGGCCGTTCCCGTTATCGGGTCGGCTGGTGGGAGAGTTCAGCGCGGTTGTTCAACCCCTTATGCGGGCGGTGCTCGACGCCCGGCATCCGCTCTTTACGGGCGGCCGCGTAGTTTTTCAGCTTGTCGATTATAATGACCCGAGGCAGGTAGCGCAGGCCCTTGAGCAGCTTGTGGAAGAAGCGCTTGGCGGCGCGCTTGTCGCGCTGGGGCTGAACCAGAAGGTCCCGTATGTAACCGTCCTGATCCACGGCCCGCCACCGGTAGTAGCGTCGGCCGTTGAGGTTGAGACAGACCTCATCTAGAGGCCACTTATCGCCACACCGGGGCGCGCGGCGGCGGAGTTCATTGGCGAAGTTCTGACCAAACTTCAGACACCACTGGCGCACCGTCTCGTAGGTCAGGATAATGCCGCGGGCGGCCAGCAACTCCTCCACCTCGCGATAGCTCAGGGTAAAGCGAAAATAGAGTCAAATAGCATGGCTGATGATCTCGGCGGGATAGCGGTAGCCCGCGTAGGAATTCTTGGCATCGTTCATGGCCGCGAAGCCTACCGACTTGGCCGGCCACATTCAAGTTGACAATACCCCCCAGGCTCGGTCTTCTATGGCGTTTCTGTTCGTAGGCTCGCCGGTTTGCTCCAGGCTTCCTTCAGACCTCACCTCACGGCTCGACCCTTGCCCTTCGCTAGTAGTTATCATCCAATAAGTCGGATGGTGATCCTCCTACAGGGGACTTTCACCCCATTAGTTCATGCCCATGCCGGGCGTGCCAAGTTGCTACAGCTGATGTTTTTTGTGGCTTTGCCACTCAAAACACAGCTGAGCATTGCGTTATGTCTACATGGAGAAAGATGAACAGAAGAAAATTTCTTAAATCCGCACTTTATGGAGGGGGTTGCGCTCTTGTTGGAAGCTACCCGATTTTTATCGAAAGAAATATCGTGCAAATTAATCGATATATCGTTTCTATCGATAATTTGCCTGCATCTTTCCATGGCTTCACTATTGCTCAACTTACAGATTTGCACCTAGGTTTTCTAGTATCAGAATCATTTATTAAAGGAATCGTTTATAAAGCTAACGAATTAAAAACTGACGTTATCGTGTGTACTGGAGATTATGTGCAAGAGGAGAATACAACCAAAGAAATTGACAAAGTATGGCCTATCTTGTCTAAGTTGGAAGCTAAATACGGGGTTTATTCTGTTTTAGGTAACCATGATCACTGGGCAGATCCAGAAAAATCTTTGTATTGGCTTGAAAGAACAGGACAAAACATTAGGCATAAATGTAAGTCAATATACAAGGGAAAAGATAGGATTATTATCGGCGGAGCTGGAGATTACTGGGAAGATGATTTAAAAATTGATGAGGCTTTTTCTTGTTCGGAAAAAGATGAGTGTAGAATACTTTTATCGCATAATCCGGATTCAGTGGATACAGAATTCGAAACTTCTTTGTCACTGGTATTAAGCGGCCACACGCATGGCGGTCAAGTCGTAATCCCTTTTTGGGGTCCTCCAGTGTTACCCGTGAAAAACAAAAATTATACAAGTGGGCTCATGGCTACACCAAACACCAAGCTATTTATTAGCAGAGGGATTGGGTGGGCGATTTATCCTGTGAGGTTCAACTGCTATCCAGAGATTGCCGTATTGCAGTTAGTAAAACCAAGACATATGGCCTAACATTTGGGTTAGCAATTCCCGCTCTGAGCTACGGGCCGCTCCGAGATTGACGGATCACCGCTTGTGCTAATAGTACGCCCACAGTGAATCCTCAGCCGGTATGAGAGGCCGCTGTACTGAGCCGGGGTGATGTCGTTATCGTTAAAAGAACAGGTGAAGAAGCACTCGCACGCGGCTTGGCGTGGCTACGAGGTATTGGGCTTGGGCGTCAATACAGAGGCCGCATGCCCGATGGCGATGACCTCCCACAGGGTTTTCCAGTCGGGGATGAAGAAATCGGTGAACAAGGCCCGCAAGCGCTCCCATAAGGAGGTTCGGGAACGAAACCGAGCACGGGCCGCCTGAAACAGTCGACAGCTCAACTCCTGAACCTGATCGACTAAGAAAGCCAGTACGGTTAAGGTGGCGAAAACCGTCGACAGATGTTTTTTACCATGACCGTAGTTATGCTCGAGATGGTAGCCTTGGTTTTTCAGGGTATTGAAGGTTTCGTTCTCAATTTTCCAGCGTGCCCTTCCGGCGCGCATGATGGCTTCAACATTATCTTGAGTCAGGGGAATATCGGTAATCCAGGTCCAGATTTTCTCCTGGCCGTTTTTGATTTCCCAATACTCCAGGAAGTTGACCTTCTGCTCAGGATGCGCTTTATTCAGGGATAAACCATTAACCCAACGGTACCCATGCTCCACGCCGTGTTCATCGATATGGCTGTACTCTGGGCATTGATCGGTGCACAGCCGTTCTTGCACGGCCTCAAACAGGGCTTCATGATCACCCGGTTTGACGCCGAGGATATAGCGTATATCCAGGGATTCCAATAGCTTAATATGGGGTCCGTTGCTGGCCAAACTGTCTTCGACCACGATCATCTTCAGCTTCGGATGATCCTCCCGAAGGTGGCTCAATAAGCGTTTGGCCGCGTTACGTTCACAGTCATTCTTGCACGCGCCATCGGCCCGGGTGATCGCTTCTGGCATGAACGGCAACACGGTCTTGAGATCAGGATGGATGATCACGGCGGCCAATAACTGATGGTAATAACTTTCGTTGGCTTTCCCTTCATTTCGAATACAGCACTCCGGACAGCGAATCGCACTTGACGCATACTGGCCCGTGCCATCGATGGACACTAAATAGTGGCCTTCCCAATAGGTATAATCTTCCAGCGCCTTACCCCGCTGTAACTGCCGATGCACCGCCGCAAACGCCGGACGCAACGACTCCGGATCAATCGGGTCCAAACGGGTACGCAGTTGCGTATCGCACGGGGCGTGTTCCACCCCATACAAACTCTTCAGATTCGCCCGGATCACTTCCTCATTCTGATAAGCTTCGTCAAACTTCAGCAACGACGGATATTTCAAGCTAAATACCGCCAACCCCGACATCAACGCATCCACCAACGGGATCGGACAACCGCTGCGAGGGTCGGGGATCGGGGCAAAGCTGAGTCGGATCGACTCCAGCAAACCCGGTGTCGATAGGTGCTTTCTTAGCGGCGGTAGTGAGGATAAGGATACCGGTTCTCGGCATCGGGGACGTAGGACCATGACAGCTTCTCGGAGGCAGTTTCAAAACGAAACCAGAGCCACTAGAATAATGGGGTCAAAACGTTACGAAAAGAAAAATTACAACTAACTGAAAATTAGACGGTTATCGAATAAGCGGGAATTGCTACAGTGGCAGCAGTGTTGGAAGTGCGCACGGCGAATACAGTGGAGATAGCGAATAAGTTACCGCTAGACCTGGAGCGCTCAGATATGCGTGAGCAATGGCTGCGGCGCTTATTATCGAATCCGTTAGTAGTTGAGGAAGTGATCATGGAACCGTTTGCGCGGGGGGCGTTAGTGGCGGCGGCGGAGCATCATGACCAGGTTATCCAACTGAGCATGGATCAAACGGATATAGGGAATCGGTTTGCGATACTCATGCTCAGTGTACGGACGGGGGATCGCGCCTTACCATTGTGTTGGGTGGTGGAAGCGGGGGCCGCGAATATTGGCTTTGCGAGTCAACAAGTGCTGTTGGAGCGCGTGCCGGCATGGTTACCGCCCGAAGCCTCGGTCATGCTGGCGGCGGATCGGTTTTACCCATCGGCGGATTTGCTGCACTGGCTGCAGAGACACGGCTGGTCGTATCGCTTACGCTTAAAAGGCAATCTGCTGGCGGATACGGGTGTTGGGGAAGTCACCACCACGGGTGCGTTAGCGGCCAGTCAAGCCGAACGTTATGAGCCGACAGTGGCGTTGTTTGCCAGTAGGGTGATGACCGCCATCGGAATTCTGCACGACCCCGGTCATCCTGAACCTTGGATCATTGCCATGGACTGTGTACCGAATCGGACCCAGGTGTTGGATTACGCCAGTCGCTGGGGGATTGAGCCGATGTTTTCGGATTTCAAAAGCCGGGGTTTTGGTCTGGAAGAAACACATCTAACCTGTCCACAGCGGCTGAGCCGTTTGCTGTTGATCATGGCCTTGGCCATGCACTGGTGTGTGGCTGTCGGCCAACATGATGCGTTGACTAACCCCACCAGCACAGAAAAAAAAAGCCCAACAGCAGACCGACCCTAAGCACTGGGCCGTGCGTAAGGCTTACCGCTCCATGCTGTCTTGGTTTAAACGTGGGTTACGTCTGTTACTCAGGCGCGCGCAAAATCACCGGCCGCTGCCGAGGTTTTGCCCTGGATAGAAAAGTGATAGGTGGTAAGGTAATCACCCGTTCAATCTCTTGTAAAGTGCC
>JAAETJ010000396.1 GCA_024228495.1 bacterium
AAGCATTGTCCAAAACGACAATCCAAAAGGCATCCGGGTCACGTTCAAGCAAGAGTTCAAGGTGAGCGCGAACTTCCTGATGCCGTTTGCGGTTGTGAATGGTATACAGCTCAGTACCTTACAGAACTCTGAAGTCCCTTGAGTAACAGGCATTGCTGTCGGGCGTATGTTTGAAACAATGTGGGGGCCGTATCCCCGATTGTTTGTGTGAGCAATGTGGTGATAAATTGAAAAAATTGCTGAAAAAATTGTGTGACGATGACCAGGGGCGTTCGCTCAAGCAGATCAATGATGCGGTCTCGGGCTTTCGTAAATAGGCTGAGCGTCCGCTTTTTGAGGGGCGGCACGGGATGAATGAGCTCTTCCACGTGGCCTTGAATCACCGACAAGATGTACGCGAAGGCAATCGGGATCAGGAAGTTTGCGAGACGCGTCCGATCCGTCATTTTGCCTTTTTCAAGGTCATAGCCACTGGTTTTGATATCCCGGTTCAGGGTTTCGATGAACATGCGTTCGTGATAGCTCTCGGTCACCGCCTCTGCCTCGTCCAGGTCGGTGATGAGCGCGAGCGGTTCCTGACAATCGTCGCGCCAGAAGATCACCAGGTTGCAACGGAACTGATGTTCTGTGGTGAGGAGCACGTTGGAGAAAAAATAGTATGTGCCTCGCTCACAATGCGTCAAAAACGCAGAGATTGGCGTGGAAGGGATATTTGGGCGCGAGACGCGGTAATTCTTCTTCACCCGGAGACAAAAGCGGATGTCGAAGCCTTTCAGCCAGTGGGGCAGTTTGGGGGAACAGAATTCGCGGTCGGCCACGACCGTGGTCGGGAGGTGAGCCAAGAGGGGATGATCGGCCAGAGCCGCCACGACCGGGGTTAAGAGAGCTTTCTGCTCCTCGAAGGAGGAACAGCCGCGTGTAGGCAGGAGCGTCCAATAAATTGGAAAGGAACGACTGTTGAAGGCAATAGAGCACACAAAGAGATTGACATGCACTCCCAGGCGGGTCCAATCAGTCCGGTCAATGATCACAATGAGTTTCGGGAGGTTGACCAGGAGGGGAGCGATGAGGTTCAACCGAGCCACAATAGTCTGCTCGGGCGTAATATTGGGGTTGGACACCCAACGGCGGAGTTTCTGGACTCGGCTGTCGAGTTTCCCGAGACACGGCAAGGCTTTGGCGAGAGCATACAGATGCGCTCGTTTGCCTTTGAGCAACAGGGCGGTCATGGCGGCCAACGTCCACAGATTGCGGGTCTCCATGACAAGATGGAGTTGCTTGAAGAGCATGATCAACTCGGCAATGATGGCGATAGTGGTTTCCATGGGGTTTTTTCTCCTTTCAAAATAGGTTTTTCAAGACATTACTGTGGATACATTCTGGACCCATTCAACCCAAATCGTCCTCATCTGTCACTCATTTATTTGAGGGAATGTTACAATTTTTCGAGAGTACGGAATATTAAGATACGTTTATTTATCAAACAGCAATATAATGAACAAACAGAAATGTGTAAGGAACTGAAGGACAGGTGATACTGTATGTTCGATTCGTTATTTCCATTATTTTTTTTCGTGTTTTATATTGTGCTCATGAGGTATATTCTCCCAAAACTGGGAG
>JAAETJ010000397.1 GCA_024228495.1 bacterium
ACATAATCGGTTTTATGTCAATTTAGTCAGTGTAGAATTGTCTGAATGATAGAATCAAAATTCTTTAATTCTGGAAATTTTGCGCTCAATACTGGGCAAAAATGACTATATTTAAGTCGATATAATCTTTAAAGTTTGCTAAAACTGATGTTTGGCAATAGAATGTTTTGTTAGAGAAGGTAAAATAAAAAACCTTACTCATTTCTGGAGATATATGTAAGCCATAAATAGGGACATTGCTTAAGCCTTAGCCCTAAACCTCATTTTTCACATGTTGACTGCTCACTGTTTACATAAATATTCACTGAAGGAGGTGGTGCTCTTAGAGAAAACATTAAGTATATGCTGCCGATATGTTTTTTGTATAGACAGCCTTTTATTAATTTTGTTTAACATTTTTTTGGAGGAGATTTAAGCAAATGAGTAAACGATTATTTCTATTATTAACAACACTGTTGGCTTTGGCCTTAGTGGTTGCTGCTTGCGGTGGCGGTGGTGCCGCCCCGGAAGCAGCCCCGGCCGAAGAAGAAGCCCCTGCTGAAGAAGCAGCTCCGGCCGAAGAAGAAGCCCCTGCTGAAGAAGAAGCAGCCCCGGCCGAAGAAGAAGCCCCTGCTGCCGAAGAAGCAGCCCCCGCCGCAGAAGCAGGCTGTACCGATGATCTCGGTTGTGTCACCGTAGCCGCGGGCGACCCCATCAAAGTCGCCTCAGCCCTGGTCATTTCCGGCCCCAACGATACCCTCGGCATCGACTCCCAACGCGGCGTCGAAATCGCCATTGATGACCGTGGCGAAGTAGCCGGGCACAGCCTCGAACTGGTCGCTGAAGATGGTGCTTGTTCCGCCGAAGGGGGCCAAACCGCTTCAACCAAGATTGCCTCTGATGAAAGCATCGTAGCCGTGGTGGGACACAACTGCTCCAGCTCTTGTACCCCGGCTGCCCCCATCTACAACGATGCGGGTCTCACTATGGTTTCACCCTCATGCACGGCTCCGGCTCTGACCGCGCCAGACACTCACGTCGAGAGCTTGCTCCGCACCGCCCACAACGACAACATTCAAGGCCGGGTTATGGCTGAGTTTGTATACAATGATCTGGGCTTACGTTCAGCCGCCACCATCCACGATGGTAGCCCCTATGCTGAACAACTGCAACAAGTCTTTGCCGATGTCTTTGTTGAACTCGGTGGTGAAGTGACCGCTCAGGAAGCGGTAAACGTGGGTGATACCGATATGCGTCCGGTACTGACTTCAATTGCGACCGGTAGCCCCGAGATCATCTACTACCCCATTTTCATTGCCGAAGGTGGCTTTGTGACCACCCAGGCCAAAGAAGTAGCTGGTTTGGAAAACACCGCCTTGGCCGGGGCTGATGGGATGATCTCTCCTGACTTCCTCGCCGCGGCGGGTGATGCGGCTGAAGGGATGTACATCAGTGGGCCAGATTTGGGCTTCACCGGGGGCAAGTACGAAACCTTCTTAGCCGCTCATCAGGACAAATACGGCGAAGCACCATTGAGCGCTTTCCACGCCCACGCCTATGATGCGACCAACCTGGTCTTTGATGCGATTGATGCGGTAGCTACCACCGATGGTGAAGGCAACACCTTGATTGGTCGGCAAGCCTTACGCGAGGCCATATATGGCACCAGTGGCCACGATGGGATTACCGGCAACTTGAGCTGTAATGAAAATGGTGACTGTGCCGACCCGCAGATTGCGGTTAACCAGATCACCGGTGGAGCCTATGT
>JAAETJ010000398.1 GCA_024228495.1 bacterium
GAGCAGGGCCAGGCTGCAGGACTGCTCATCGATCTCTGGCGCCACTGGGCAACCAAGGTTGGAGTTGAAGTGGAATTCCATGCAGCTGGCTGGGATGAAACTCTGCGCATGATGCGCGCAGGCGAGGCGGATATTCACGCCGGACTTTTTTATAACGAAGAACGGGATGCATATCTCGACTACGCTTCATCATCGCTGTTTGATCTCAAATACAATCTTTTTTTTCACAAAAAACTCACTGGCTTGAATCGGATTGAAGATCTGACGGGTTTTCAGATCGGTGTGCCCAAAGGGTCCACTAAATGTTTAGTAGCAGGGCGTTTGCCCAAGGCAACAATCGCCGTTTTTGACGTCAGTAGACTCCCTCGAATGTGCTTAAGCCGCCTTTTTGGATTGAAATCTTCGGCATTGCGTCAGCTGTGGTTGGGTTACTCATGTTGAATATTTCCATTGTCCTTCCCGAAAATTCATATCACACACTCTCAATCCGCCAGTCGTTCATAATGGTGATGTAAACCACAGACCTCTGGAAATTGTATTACACTTCCAAGTGTCGGCGACTGCACTGGACGTGATTCCGGGCTATCCATCTCCAACAACAAATGTGTGCGCCAGCGATGATAATAGTCGAAATAGCTTTTCAGGATTCGTTTTAAATGACGCTCGTTCAGCACGATGACATGATTCAGGCAATCTCGTCGGATGCTGCCAATTGCACGTTCCACAAAAGCATTTTGCCAAGGACTCCGCGGCGCAGTGAGCACCTCATTGATGCCCATGCTTCGGACGCGTCTCCGAAACTGGCTTCCATAGATAGCATCGCGATCTCGCAGTAGATATTTCGGTGCCGTATCCCAGGGAAAAGCTTCAATGATCTGCTGAGCGGTCCACTGGGCGGTTGGGTGCACCGTAACATTGAAGTGCACAA
>JAAETJ010000399.1 GCA_024228495.1 bacterium
GGCAAACCGGAACCTTGGATTTATCTACATTAAAGGGCATGGCATTCCGCAGGAAACTATTGATGCCGCGCGAAAAAGTGCATTCGACTTCTTTCGCCGACCCGAGCAGGACAAGGCGACGGTGGAAGTGACGCAGAAACACCGCGGGTGGTTGCGGCGCGGCACAGCAAAAATGGAAGATGATGCCAAGCCTGATCTTAAGGAAAGTTTTATATGGGGCTATCAGGATAGGGAGGGTTATACGCCAGAAGATCATCCCTTGCGTGGTGCTAATCGCTGGCCCGATTTTGACCCACTCCTGCAAGAGTATGCAATGGCGTATTTTCACCAGGCCCATCAGGTCGCGCATCATTTGCTGAGAGGTTTTGCGCTTGGTCTGGGGCTCGACCAGAATACTTTTCTGCACAGTTGCACAACGCCTTTAAGCAGGGCATCGTTTGTCTATTATCCGGCCCAGGCGGAAGATATGGGAGAAAATCAGTTTGGCGTTGGACCCCACACCGATTTCGGGGTGTTGACGGTATTATGCCAGGATTCGGTTGGTGGGCTTCAGGTTGAAGATGTGAATGGAAAGTGGATTCATGCGCCGCCGGTTGACGGTGCCCTCATTGTGAATGTTGCTGACCTGCTCACACGCTGGACTGGTGGCGCCTACAAATCAACACCCCATCGTGTTGTGAACAGTTCCGGAAAAGAACGATTGTCCATAGTGCTTGCATTCGATCCAGATCCGAATACGTTGATAGATGCGCGCGAAGTATATGGTGCCGATTACATTGCGAAGGACGACCCTATCATCTGTGGCGATTACCTGATCGATCGATTCAGCCGGGCATTTTCGTATCGAAATTAGTTGACCGTATGAGTAAAAATTTCCAGGCGACAGCAGGCGGTGCAATAGATCAGGCGATTGGCTCTGCGCTTCATGACTTACGTAAAAACAATGCTCTGTCAGCCAGGCAACTTGCCAAACAATCCGGTATATCTGCGGCGATGATCAGTCGCATCGAAAATGGGCTGGTTTCACCTTCTATCTCCACATTGACAGCGCTGAGCATGGCACTCGATGTGCCATTGATCAGCCTGTTTCGCAAGACC
>JAAETJ010000400.1 GCA_024228495.1 bacterium
CAGCTTTTCAAGGCCGATATTGTTGATAATTTTCATCATGTCATCAACACTGACGAACGGCACCATGGCGAGTCTTGAAGGATTGGTACTGGTCATAATATTCTCCATTTGATTAAGATATTAGAGGTTTTCATGGTTATGTTGATCCCTCTAGCCCAGGACGCTTCGGCCCAGCAAGCTGGCGGTCAAATCGATCAGCAAATTTGCGGTGCGACCGCCTTGGTCGAGCAAGGGATTTAATTCAACAAGATCCAGTGAAGTGACAAGATTACTATCATGAACAATCTCCATCATGATATGGGCTTCACGGTAAGTCAGCCCGCCTGGAACCCTGGTTCCAACGGCAGGAGCGATATCTGGGTCCAAAGCATCCACATCCAGAGAAACATGCAGCAAACCATTGGCAGCGCCAACTTTCTCCAGGAATTGTTCCAGCAATTTTATGACACCGACTTCATCAATTTTTCGCATGTCATGGGCCGTAATACCGACAGTGGATAATTTCTGGCGTTCCGCCGGATCCACCGAACGAATTCCCATGATACAAATATTTTCAACCGCAAGCCGGGCAGAAAATGTGGGAAAATATCCATTGAAACTCGGATCGCCTGTCACATAGGCGAGAGGCATGCCATGAATATTACCGCTTTGGCTGCTGTTCAGGGCGTGAAAATCCGTATGAGCGTCAATCCACAATACAAATAGGGGACGACCTTGTTCTTCGGCGTGTCGGGCAACCCCCGGGATAGTCCCGAAAGACAGACTATGGTCACCCCCTAGAAATATCGAAAATTTGCTCGCTCGTGCCGCCTGATAGGATGCTTCCTGTAAGGCTACAGTCCAGGCTACCGCTGTTTTGAGATTTTTCGCACTGAATGAGTGAGGGATTTCGCCAATCTCTTTTGCTGCGATATTTCCCCGGTCATTTACATCGAAACCAAGATCAACCAGCATTTCCGGCAGGCCGGCAATCCGCAAAGTATCCGGACCAAGCTGGCATCCTTTCATGCTGGCACCGGTGCCAATCGGTGCACCTAAAA
>JAAETJ010000401.1 GCA_024228495.1 bacterium
GGACTACTCTGATTATTGAGGTGCGTAGGTTCATCTCCTCAATGTCATTGGATACACCGTTTGCCCTGATAATCAGAGTTTTATAGTGCATTATGATTGTGTTAACGGAACAGCAGTAATTGCCGTTACAAAGACTGTACAGACCGTAAATTGCTTCTGTTTTTCGAACAGGGAGAGTGAGGGATGGTCCAGGAACAGACGTATCAAGAGACCATGGATGAGTTGGCGCCATCGCCATTAATTCTGGTTTACCATGCAGCACCACCCCGTGATCTGATCTTTGTCCGGCTTTTGTCACGCGGGGTGGCGTCATGATTGTAAAACCACTGGTCTTTATCAGTTCTACATCAGATCGTCAGGCCGACCGCGCTGCACTGGCGAATGCCCTTGGTCCCACCTTTGAGCCCTATCTGTTTGAACAGGATCGGGCACGTGGCGCTTCGCCCCGGCAACGTTGTGCCGAGATGATCGATTCCTGTGACGGCTTCATTGGCATTCTGGGAACGGAGTACGGGTCGAGTTACGAAGAGCCGGATGAGCAGCTGGATGGTGGGCGCTCGA
>JAAETJ010000402.1 GCA_024228495.1 bacterium
GCGGATCCAATTTGCCACTTGCGGTAGCGCGACATATTGTTTTGCCTTCCCCATCAAGTCACAGATAAGCGCAGACTTCGAGGTCGGCAATCCGAATAAGGTGATTTCGGAGCTCAATAGCTGGGCCTGCACCGTACCCCTGTCAACGCTTCGCCGCTCCCTTACGGGTAGCCGACGCATGACTTGGAGGCCATAGCTGGTCGCTAGCCTTTACTATGTAGGGACTTTCACCCTTAACTCTTTGCCGGCTTTTACCGGCGCTTTCGACTTGACCCCTTTTTCACTACGATATTTCACAATGTATGCTGGGTGGATCAAATACCACTCCCTCACGAACAATCCAGGAGCTTTTTATGAGAAAATCCGAACTAATCGATGCCATAGCCTATGCTATTCCGCCTCGTTCTTCTGAATTTGATTCGCTGCCCGGTGGGGCAGGGGTTTTCACAGGAGGCGCAGACTCCTGTACATGGTGCCCCTCCTCGACTGCCGCATCCATAACCGCAGGTTCC
>JAAETJ010000403.1 GCA_024228495.1 bacterium
GCTTATAGGCGACATACCAACGAATCGAAGTGAGGATGATCGCCTTATCAAATTGGCAGTGCTTGAAATTCAGTTCGGGCATGATGGAGGCTCAAAAGCTGGGATCATAGCCAAATATCCGCAAACTTGCGACAGAACCGTGGATCTTTGCTGTCTTGGCAGCACGTTAACTTGCAGGGAGAGTACGACTTCAGGCGATCAGCTACCAATGACGGTTCATTCGATATGGTGAGAATTTTGGCGTTGCAGTTAGGTTGATCGGAGCAAGCCATCGATTCATCTTGCGCAATGCGCACTGCGCATCTATAATCAATTGATGATCGTATCGTTTCGACACAAAGGCTTGGAAAAGTTCTTCAAGACTGGTAGCACAGCGGGTATACAGCCCGCCCACAAGAAGAAGCTGCGAATGCGCCTGGCATTGCTGCACAACGCTGACTCTCTGGACGATGTGGATATTACTGGCTGGCGACTTCACCGCTTGTCTGGAAAATTGCAGAACCGCTGGGCAATCTCAGTCAGTGGCAATTGGCGGCTGACTTTCGAGACCGAAGGAGATAAGTTCTCCGTCTTAGATTACGAGGACTACCACTGATGAAAATGCACAAACCGCCACACCCTGGAAAGTTCATCGAAGAGGTTTATTTGGAGGAGCATGGAGTGACTCGGGCAGATCTCGCCCGTGCACTGAACGTGTCCCCTAGCTCTGTAGCACGGCTCATCGCCAGTAAAGCGGCGGTATCGCCTGCAATGGCCATCAAGTTAGAAAAGGCTCTAGGAGTCAGTGCTGGGAGTTGGCTTTCGATGCAAAATGCCCACGATTTGTGGTATGCAGGTCGAGACAAAGCGTTATTGCGTGGGGTTTCAGTATTGAAACTGGATGATCGAGCCGCTTGAAGGCCTAGCTTCAGAAACTTGGACACTAATATCTATTAATACATAGACTTAGAGGGCATGAGCGGATAATCTGGCCCGCTTTTGTTCTGGAAGCCATTAGAGGGAAAACAAGAGATGAGATATTTCTAAAGTAGATGCAAAACAAACAAAATAGTACCCGCTTTCATAAGAAAATGGGTACTCTGAACTGGACAGTTTGGTACTAAAACAATAATTTGTCTTTACATTGTATATAC
>JAAETJ010000404.1 GCA_024228495.1 bacterium
AAGCCCGTTTTCTTTTTGGCATAGGTATTCGTTTTACGTCGATATGCCGACTGACGCCGCCGGGTCGACGCGTTAAACGCCTCGACATGGTCGGCATGAATATCTGCATTGGCAATGTCTTGGCAGGTGTGCGGATGCTCAAGATGAGGGGCTTCATATTTCGGACGTTTGCGACCTCGTTGATGAGATTGCGCGCCTTTATTCTTGAGCCTCACTTTCACCCCTTGGCGAAGGACTTTAGGCGGGCGCCCGCGTTGTCCAGAGCGCACCACTTCATGACAAATCTCAAACAGAAGATTCCCGTAACGTCGCTCGCCGTCAGTCACTAACGTGACATCGCCTGTGCGCTCGATGACATCTCTAAGTATTTGTATCGCCCAGAAAAATAACTGGCGGTCCTTCTTCCCGCAGCCCAACGCCCAGATAAACCGACTGGCACGCTCCATTAGAACAATCGTCCAGCCTTCACAATCTTCCACGGCCACATTCTTGCCCACTTTGGTATACAGTTCGTCGCCTTCAATCACTTGAACCAGAAAGGTATTCATTAAGGCATACATCATCAAGGTCTCTTTCAAATCAGCAAATCTCAGCTCCCAGTCCAATAACGTATTCTTGGCGATATCAAAGACCCGGCACGCCGCATTCAAACCCATTCCCTCACTCCGCGCTTTGAGCACCTTAACGATCAGACTTATGGGCTTCTTCAGACCCTCTAGAAAGGTTCCCTTAGTTTCTGAAAACACCCGCTGACAAATTGAACATTGATACAGTTTCCGGCTTCCACTATTGAGCGTTTCATAGCTCTGGCAAACCTTGCACTTCTCCGAATGACAATAAGGACAACATACTTGGTTCAGCACCATATCAACCCCCCCCATACACTCGATTGATCTCATTGCCTCAAGCAATATAGTATAGACTAATCAATCTCTTAATATGGAAATCAGACTGAACCAGTGCCCGAATCTGAAGCTACGTGATAATCGTCGCCGGAGTGAGACGCTCCATGAAATAACATAGACAGTCTTGGCGAATGACGCGTTCGTCCAGCGTTAGCATTGATGGCATGATCGGACGGGCTAGAACGAGACGGTTATCCTGGGCATTGATATACCGGTCGGTGACTTCAATGCCATGTTCGTCTTTGGCCACCAAGGGCGCTCGGTCGGTATTGACCATGCCGAGGCTGGTGCCTCCCGGCAGTTCCTGGAAATTGAGTCGGTCCACATCGTCATTGAATACCACATCAACATCCTTGCGGCCGAAACTGAAGCTGATGTCATCGGGTACTTTGATTTGCGCTACGGTGTGGAAAAGATCGATATCATGCTCGGCAACGGGATGGTGGGGGCTTGCGGACAGATGTAGACAGGCCTCCAGATATTCCAGGGCGTGATCCTGGCCATAGTGCTCTCCGGGTTTGCC
>JAAETJ010000405.1 GCA_024228495.1 bacterium
CTCAAGAGCGTCAAGTCCTACTTGCTCAAGGAGGAGTTCCAGCAGCTTTGGGAATATACTCATCCCGCCTGGGCAGGCAAGTTCATGGACTCTTGGTGTCGAAAAGTCATACGCTCAAGAATTGAGCCAATGAAAAAAGTCGCACTAACCCTACGCCGCCACGAACCTCTCATTCTCAACTGGTTTCGGGCTCGCGGCGAGATTTCGGCCGTCTCTGTGGAAGGTCTGAACAACAAGCTAAAACCCACGTTCAGAAAGTCATACGACTTCAGGACGTTCGATGCGGCTGAAACGGCCCTCTATCATGCAATGGGTAAGCTTCCTGAGCCGCCGGAGACCCACAGATTCTGCTGAGGAGGCTAATTTTCTTTGCCAGTTCCTCGGCGGCTTCGTTTGCCACTTCCTCCACAGTTTCACTCACAGGTTCTGGAAGTGGAACATCTGGTATGGGCATGTCAATGCCCCACTCCCAGTAAATGGGGACTAGATCAATATTTCTCTTCATATTGGCTCCCGCCCAGGGTAGCTCTTCCCAGTTACAGCAGTTGGGGGTATCCAAGTCATCGTTGGGATCCGCGCGACAAGCCACAGCCTTGTGGTAAATGGTCAAAGAGTATCTAGCATATTCAGGTTTTGGAATATACCTAATCCCCCTTCCAACTGGCGAAGCCCCAAAGCCAGCTGGCTCTAGTTGATCATAATATTCGTCCGCTAGCCAAGCATGCCTTGGCCAGGAAGGCTTCCTTTCCTTCTTGACTTCACTAAGCCCCCCAGCAGGGCAATGAACTCCTTGGTGGCTTATTGGGCCCAAAGGAATGAGGTCTCCAATAATAGCTTCAGCAGCCTGCTCGGCCCCTGGAACGGTAGTTACTCCGGCCTGCGCAAATATGGTCGGCATCAAGGCCGTAGCAAGGACAGGAGCCAATACTGAACGCCCTAAGGTTTCCAATCGTGAGCTACCCGCTGAGGTGGTTTGTTTTTGGTTTTGCATTGAAGTTATTCCTGAATAAGTGTTACGGCGAATCGGACGGGGGCTGCGCTGGAAAGGTCAACCAACACGGGGTCCGATGTCTCCCGATTGCCCTTCGAGCAGCTGACTTGATAAGCCTCATCATTCAAGGCGGCGAATACCACAAACCCTTTTTCATTTGTGATTCCCTGAGCAATGATCGTTCCATTCTGCTTGAGAGTCATATTGACTCCTGACTCCGGCTCTATTGCAATCCAATCCGATCCTGTTTTGAATGCGAATACGACTAGAGCGTTTGCAGCGTACAGGGTGACCGAACCAACAGAAACAACAGGACTGTCTACCACGACCCTAGTCGAACCAGTAGCCTGCTGGCAAGTCTCACCCAAGTCGGAAACACCAAGTGAAGTGATTGAGTACACGCCGCGGGGAACACGCTCGAACGAAAAATTGCCGGCAGCCGTCAATTGAACGCTTTGGACAATTGCACCACTTACGGAATCTCTTAGAAAAACTTCTGCGCGACCTATGTTACCACCAATGCAAACTAGGCTGCCATTGAGCTGTGCAATGCCGCTAAATTCTCCAGGAATCGGTAGCGAGGGGTTCACCATTTCCGCTATGAGGGAAACAGATTTAGCCTCATCCGGATTTATGTAAAACGGGAGACTTCCAGTTGAGTGTGTTGACCCACGCCAGATCACACTATACCTCCCGGTCTCTACCCCAGTAATATTCACCAGCCCAGTGGGTCCTACTCCAACAGAGCCCAGTTCAAGAGGGGTTCCCCCCTCCGACGGGTGAAGCCTAATCTTGACATCCCCAAACGCCATTGGGGCGCCTCCTACGGAATCTGGCATAGAAATTCCCACAGACAACGTAGCGGTAGGAATCTGCCCCAGAGTCAAGGACAGAGGCGCTGAGCTTGCGGGAAGCGAAACTGACGTAAACCGAACCCCATCATTTGCAATAACAACTATTGGCAAACCAGACTCCACAGTAGCTCTGTATTTATTCGGCTGTCCAACCGTAGGCACTGCCCGGGTCCATCCAGGATCCAACATAGGGTCAACCGCGCAGAAAACGACCCGAGCGTTACTCGACAATGCTGGAGAGCCGGGCTCAGTTGTAACCTCCACCTCAATGTCCACCAACTGTCTTGCGACCACCGGAAATACCGAAGGTGCCACGCTAGTTCCGAGCAAAGTCAGATCAACCGCCCACGATATAGGCTGGATTGTGTCACTTGTTGCGGCCATATCCAGTGGCATATACCTATTTACGGAAAGAGCAAACAAACCGTCGTCCCCAGCCACCGCCAAGACACTTGTACTTTGAGACGGCGATGAAATCTGAGCGCCTGAAGCACCCGCCCCGTCGAGCTTCCCCCAAAACAGGGCTGCGGCTTTTGACTCGAGACCTATATCCGTGGCGTTTGAGCCCCAATAATTATTTTGCGAGCGCATGTATTTATTCATGGAGGATCCATGGCCAAATGCAGCAGCATACAAGTAAACATCGGTAATGCCAGGGGGGACTTCAAGCGCTACGTTCCCCGCCGCATCGGTAAAGCCAGATGAAGAATGGAGAACTCCATCTCGATCAAAATCCTCGGAGTCCGCAATGCAAACCCAGGCATTCGCAACTGGCGCCTGAGTGGCCGAGTTAATAACTCTAAAATTCCCTTGCTCAGGAGGGGGTGGGGCTTGACTTGCAAGAGCCAAGGCTAGATCGGTAAGAGAAAACAGGACCAACGAGAGAACTAAAAAGTTTTTCATTATAAGTACTTCAGCAAGCGGTAAGCGTTCACGGGGCAAAATCGCCGTTCTAGCAGCCCTCAGGCCGGGTGGCTAGTGGCCAAGAGCCAATATACACTAGCCTAAGAGCTTCGGTGAGGGCAAAGCAACATTTGTTCTGTAATTGAGGGTTGACGTGCTTCCGATAAGTTGACACGGAACGTAGCGACAGGCTGATTCGACACGAAGCAGCGGGAACTGTCAAGGTAGGGATGGGGTTTGGGGAAGGTCCGCCTTCCCCATTGGGGGAGCCGCGCGTAGCCAGCCTCAAGC
>JAAETJ010000406.1 GCA_024228495.1 bacterium
CAAAAGCGTCTGCCGGCAAACCCAACAAAGTATAAGGGAGGTACTCATCGAGGTGACGGAACCCAGGCCATGGGACGATTGCTTTTTTCACGGATTGTCACCGCCTGAAGGGCTCTTTAAATGGCATCGCGATGTCCCCAAGACAAGGAATTTATGGCGGGCATTGACGATGCTGCGTATCGGATCAAAAAACCTTTCAAAAGCGCCCTCTCTGCTCATGGCCCGGGCCAGAACCGCAGCACAACAGAAGCACTTACGATTCCTGATGTGATCTTATCAAAGATCCTGCGCCAAGGAAATAGGGATTTTTGTCCTTTTTTCGGTCCCATCCTTTAAATCACACATCCCACAAAAGCTGTCATCGCCACGTCGCCCCCCCTTTGATAGGGCTCAATAATCGAGGAGGTGTGTCATGACAGAAAATGATCGTATTGTTCAAAAGGCGCTTTTACGATTTAAGATCATCAGTGCCTATCTGGCAGAAAATCCGCCCCGCGGCCAACGTCGGGCAATGCTCGAACATCTTTCAAACAAAACGTGGATGCTCGAAAACGGCGAGATCGTCCACGTCAAACCCGACACCATCCGTTACTGGATAAGGCTTTATCGAAACGGCGGGTTTGAGGCCCTCAAAGACAAACCACGCTCGGACAAAGGCTGCCGTGCCATACCCAAAGAAATTATCCAGACCGCCTGCGGCCTCAAACAACAGGTGCCCGAACGCACCATCGATCGTATTATCGCCATCATGGAGAACATGCAGCTTTCACCGCCCGGTGTTTTGCGGCGCTCGACATTGCATCGGGCGCTTCAAGCCAAAGGGTTGTCCCAAAGAAAGTTAAAACCGCCTGAGAAAAGGGATCTGGATCGGTTTGCAGCCGATTATGCCAATGATTTGTGGCAGTCCGACATGCTCCAAGGCCCCTGGCTGCCGGATCCTGAAAAAAGAGACAAGATGCGGCGCACCTATCTTTATGCCTTTATCGATGATGCCTCACGGCTTCTGCTCTATGGCCGGTTCTTTTTTAAAGGCGACCTGCCGGCTCTTGAACTTGTCTTCAAAAGATCCTTGCAGCGCTATGGCAAACCCGTCCGCGTTTACTATGACAACGCCAAGGTCTACCGGGCCAACCATATGCAGCTGATCTGCGCCGAGCTTAACATCCACAAGCCCATCCATACCAAACCCTACAGGCCG
>JAAETJ010000407.1 GCA_024228495.1 bacterium
CAGACTGAATCAAAATAAAGGTGTTCTGCTATATTTCATCAAATGTGCTCTAAGCACTCAAACGGGTCGCAAAAATTGACGCAAGAATGAATATTGCTGCACCAGTCTGTGAATCGCATGGAAAATTTTTCCAAAAACAATCAACGCTGGCGCGCCAGGAATGCGAGGCGCTCAAACAGGTGCACGTCCTGCTCGTTTTTCAGCAGTGCACCATGCAGCCGGGGCAGGGCGTTTTTAGCGTCCCCGCGCAGATCTGCCGGATCGACATCATCAGCCACCAGCAATCGTATCCAGTCGAGTGCTTCAGACGTTGACGGTTTTTTCTTCATCCCCGGGGTTTCGCGTATTTCGTAAAATTGTGTCAGTGCTTCGCTGACCAGTCTTTTTTTGATGCCGGGATAATGCACATCGATGATTTCCTGCAGGACTTCAAGATTGGGGAATGCGATATAATGGAAGAAGCAACGGCGCAAGAATGCGTCCGGCAGTTCTTTTTCATTATTCGAGGTGATAATGACTATCGGCCGGTGTTTGGCCTGGATTGTCTCACCGGTCTCGTAGACATGAAATTCCATCTTGTCGAGTTCCTGCAGCAGGTCATTTGGAAATTCAATATCGGCCTTGTCCACCTCGTCAATCAGCAGCACCACGCGTTCATCTGATTCAAACGCCTCCCACATTTTGCCTTTTCGAATGTAGTTTTTCACATCATGCACCCGCTCATCGCCTAACTGGCTGTCGCGAAGTCTTGATACGGCATCATATTCATACAGGCCCTGCAACGCCTTGGTGGTGGATTTGATATGCCACTCCATCAACCGCAGGCCCAAAGATTGGGCAACCTGGATTGCCAGTTCGGTTTTGCCGGTGCCCGGTTCACCTTTCACCAGCAACGGCCGCTCAAGTGTGATTGCCGCATTTACCGCGATTGTCAGATCATCGCCAGCCACATAGCTGTCTGTTCCAGTAAAATTCATATGCTTCCTCAAAATCAAATTGAAGCGGGACCTTATGCGCTGGAGAGCATTTTCACAACTGTTCTTTCGTATATTTTTTAGGGCTTTAATGGTCTGAAAAAGGGTAAAATACAGTTGGCGTATTTCCATCAACTTTCTTTGATTTCCATGTTGCAGGGAGCAATTGAAATGGTTATACAGGCCCGATAACGATTGGGGTGTAGCCAAGTGGTAAGGCAGCGGTTTTTGGTATCGCCATTCGCAGGTTCGATCCCTGCCACCCCAGCC
>JAAETJ010000408.1 GCA_024228495.1 bacterium
AAAGTGAGCATTTCCAAGGGTTTGCGGTTTCTTTATAAGGGTGTTTATGGTAGATAATCACCATGCTGAACAACCTTGAATCACTGCCCAATGACCCTGCTGAACTTCAGGATATGGTGACACTTCTGACGAGTGAGTTGAAGAACCGTGACCTCAAGATTGCTGATCTAAAGCACCAGCTTGCAGGTCACAACCGTCATCGCTTTGGCAGCAAATCCGAGAGTCTCAAACAACTTCAACTGTTTGCTGAGAACGAGGAGATAGCAGCAGCGAGCGACGAGACAGATGCCCCGGAACCGGAAGTCAGCGAGCCGAAGAATAAGCCAAAACGCAAGCCCTTGCCTGAACATCTGGAGCGTAATGAGCTGGTTCTCACACCCGGCGATAATTGCAATAAGTGCGGTGGAAGCCTGAAGGCACTGGGTGAAGATGTTACCGAGGAACTGGAATATGTCCCAGGTCGTTTTGTCGTCAACAAGATCATTCGCCCGCGCATGGCATGCTCTTGCTGTGAAGCCATATTGCAGGCACCAATGCCATCACGCCCGATTGAACGGGGCCGTCCGGGGCCTGGCCTTCTGGCCCATGTGCTGGTCTCGAAGTATTGTGACCATTTACCGTTGTATCGCCAGTCAAAGATTTACGAACGTGAAGGCATTGATCTGGATCGCTCGACAATGGCGGGTTGGGTTGGCAAGTCTACAGCTCTGCTGGAACCATTGGCTGATGCGATTGGTAAACATGTGCGGCAAGGTCAGGCACTGTTTGCTGATGATACCCCCATAAAGATGTTGTCACCGGGGAATAAGCGCACCAAAACAGCGCGTGTCTGGGCTTATGTTCGCGATGAGCGGCCATGGAATGGCCAAGCCCCGCCTGGAGCG
>JAAETJ010000409.1 GCA_024228495.1 bacterium
CCGCTGGATCAATGGGCAATTTTCCTGCATCCATCTCAAAGACAGGTGGTAGATCAGAAATTCAACGGCCCTGCCCGCGTCTCGGGTTCGGCAGGAACAGGAAAAACAGTCGTTGCCCTGCATCGCACTGCTGCCATCTTGAAAAACAACAAGAATGCCAAAATTCTTCTAACCACATTTTCTTCACCACTGGCCAACGCGCTTGCTCACAAACTCCAGATGCTGACCGGAATTTCCACTGGGGACGCATCGAATATCACTGTTCTTCCATTCCAGGGTATCGCCCATGACCTGTTCACCCTTGCCTTTGGCCACACACCGCGAGCCGCAACCCAGACACAAATCAAAGCGACAATTGAAACGGCGCAGAATGAACTGGAATATTCTGAATTCAGTAGCCGGTTTCTCGTCTCTGAATGGAACAGTGTCATTGATGCGTGGCAAATTAACACACAAGAAGCCTACCGCGACGTGCCGCGTCTTGGTCGCAAGTTTCGGCTGGGGGAAAAACAGCGCGAGCGCATTTGGCCGGTATTTGTGCGAACAAGAGAATTACTGGCATCTCAGGGATTGAGTTCCTGGCCGGATATTTTTGGGGCGGTCACATCGCATTATGCCGAGCAGAGCCACAAGCCATTTACCCACATTGTCGTTGATGAGGCCCAGGACCTGAGTGTGCCCCAATTGCGTATGCTTGCGGCTATTACAGATAATTCCCCGGATGCCCTGTTCTTTGCCGGTGACCTTGGGCAACGCATTTTTCAGGAGCCATTTTCCTGGAAAGCTCTGGGTATCGACATTCGCGGGCGATCACATACGCTTAAAGTCAACTACCGAACCTCCCACCAAATCCGCCAGACCGTCGACAGGCTGTTACCACAACAAGTGCGTGATGTGGATGGCAACGAGGAGGACAGAAGAGGCACGGTTTCGATCTTCAACGGACCATCGCCGGAAATAATGATCTTTGATGACAAAGAAAAGGAACTCGAAGGGCTGGTTGACTGGATACGACTGGCAGTTGATGAGAATATTGAACCAAACGAGATCGGCTTATTTGTACGAAGCAACAATGAACTGGCACGCGCTCGTGCTGTCATCAAAAACGCCGGACATACACCGCTGGAACTTTCAGACCGGGTGGAAGAGCGAAATGGACGCATCTCGATTGGCACCATGCATCTTGCCAAGGGGCTGGAGTTCAAGGCAGTGGCGGTTATGGCCTGTGACGATGACATTCTGCCATCTCAGGAACGAATTGAAGCAGTTGCTGATGAACCTGAACTGGATGAGGTCTATGAGACAGAAAGGCACCTTTTGTATGTAGCGTGCACAAGAGCAAGGGAGAGGTTGATTGTGACCGGCGTGAACCCTGCATCTGAATTCTTTGAAGATATGACCATGAAAACGGAACGAAACCATTGAACTGGCTTGAAGTGTAAAACCCCTTCTATCACTCACAAATCAACACCATTATGAGTTATAGAAAGCCCCCCTATAACTCACCCCACTCCCCCATCACCCACCAAGCGCCTCTTTAATCACCGCGCCGGCCTTGCCCATGTCAAGCTGGCCGCGATATTTGCCCTTTAGTGCGCCCATTACCTTGCCCATGTCGCGTAGCGATGCGGCGCCGGTTTCTTCGATCGCGGCTTTGATTGCCACCTGGCTTTCCTGCTCGTCCAGTTGCCTGGGCAAGAATTC
>JAAETJ010000410.1 GCA_024228495.1 bacterium
GCCAGCATGCAGGCATCAATACTGGCGCGATCAAAAGGCGCGTGCTCAGCATCCAGGATCAGAAAATCAAGCGGTCCGGCGCCTAAAACTTCTATCACGGTGGGATGCGGGGTTTTAATGAAACAGCCGATCAATGGCTGGCGCGCAACCAGACGCGCTTTGAAATGGGCATTGGGTGTCATACGGTGACTCCGGAATTCAATCGTTGGAAATAAGAGGCATCACTGGCAAGAATTTTATCGAGTTCAATCGGGTAACGCCCGTATTTACGGACCATGTCAAAAAAGGCAATGGTGGTCTCGGGCGGTATATCGTGGCCGATATTGTGGCAAGGCGCGATAATATAGCCACCATCCTTGCCCAAATCCGTCATCCGGCGCGCAATTTCCCATTCAAGCTCTTCCATCGTTGCGTTTGGCATCATCTGCTGCACATCCATGGCACCGTGATAAGCCAGCTGATCGCCAAATTTCTCCTGCAAGGCCGCGGTATCTCCCATACCGGCAGTCGATGTCTGAACCGGATTCAGAATATCAACACCGATTTCCAGCAAGTCCTCAATCAGAGGCAATACTGCCCCATCCGTATGCATCATCAGCTTTACATCGGCGAGGCTTTTGATGTGGTCGTGCAGATCCTTCATGAACGGTTTGACGCGCTTTCGGAACAGTTTGGGTGACAACAACAAAGATGTCTGGGTGCCCAGATCGTCGGTGACATAGACCAGTTCCACATAATCGCCGACCTCAGCCATGTAGCGCGTCCACATCTGCTTCAGCAGATCGGTGATCTTGCCCATTAGCGCATCGCTGAAATCAGGATCGATCATCATATCAATGAAAAACTGCTCATAGCCACGGATTTGCAATGA
>JAAETJ010000411.1 GCA_024228495.1 bacterium
CATATTTGCAGGCCATCGGGGGTGGTTTCTATGACATCTGATTCTGTGACCTGTCTGACGGAAACGGCCGTATTAACTGGCTCTTGTCCGACAAGCAACTCAAACTGCATAAAGGCCAGCGGCATCGTATCCAGAGCGATGGGCTGGGTGGGTATGCCTATCCTGCCGGTACAAACGGCCGGCCCATCCCCCGTACCCCAGCAGTAGGAGCTGATGCCTGACTCCTGAGTCGCGCCGTTGATGGTTAAATAGGCTAATGGCGGTTCGGATGAATTAACGGCCGTTACAACGGCCGTTTCCACACCATCTGCCATTGGCGACACAGCTTTCGTTTCTATTATGGGCGTTCCTGCCACTGACCCATCGCCTGTGGGTTCCATCGCCACCTGAAACGTCCCGCAGGCAGCCAAGAAAAGCAGTAATAATGTTAAAAGCGTAAAATTGGTTTTTGGATACATTTTTTCTCCTTGTTGGCTCAACTGATGCGCCGATCCAGCATTATCATACTTTGGACGATGTAATCATAATGGTTTTTGAAATTAAAATTTGAGTTACTAATCTCTAGGATAACCTGAGCGTGTTATCTACATGTGGCTGGATGATGGCGGTTAGGCCACATGGTGTTACGGATTGGTAACAACGAGTACGGCAAGCAAAACTGGCACAAGTAAATCATGTCTGCGAAAGCGAAGTTTGGCGTTTGGGGAGAATGGGTAAAATGGTGCATTTATGCAGGCGCTTGTCAAAAACTACATAGCGGCGGCTGAGCCTGTCGAAGCCAAAGCGATTCTTGCGCCACCCGCCTTCGACAGGCTCAGGCTACCTGTATAGTTACGAAATAGTATATCTGTTCTCGGCTAAACGACCGTTGCCTAAGTCGCGGTCTTTGGCAAACGCATGGTAACGACAGTACCCTGATCAATTTTGCTGTCGATAGCGGTGTTACCACCGTGGCGATCCACAATCGCTTTTACTAAAGCTAAACCCAAACCACTACCTTGAGCTGTACGGCCGCCCTGACCACGGTACAGTTCCTCCCACACATGAGGAATATCCTCCAAATTAATACCGGGGCCGGTGTCAGCTACCTCGACAACTACAAAGTCTCCATCCTCACGGCCGCGCACTTCAATGGCGCAATTTGGCCGACTAAATTTCAGGGCATTGTCTAAAAGATTATGAACGGCCAGATAGATCAGATCCCAGTCGGCGTAAATAGTGGGCAGCGGCCACGGCGCTTGAGGCACAATGAGCTTTATTTGAACAGAACGCAACTCTGGAGAGTCGATTGCTTCTAAATGATCTTGATTAACCTCAACAACTTCACGCAAAAGCTGCTCCAGGTCTACAGCAGAGCGTTCCAACGGCCGATTTTCCAACTCCGCAATTTTTCGCAAATCAGTCGTCAAGCGACTCAAACGGATCGTTTGTCCATCCACAGTAGCCAGAGCCGCTCGCCGCGACTTAGAGGTCGGCGCATTGGCAAAATTAGCCAGACCAGCGCGGATAGCCATCAGCGGATTTTTTAGCTCATGGTCTAATCGTTGCAAAAAACGGCGGCGATCTTGCGTCGATTCAGTATGGAGCCACGCTATTTTTTGTTGATGCTGACGTTCCGCCAACCATAACGCGATCAAGCCAACCGCTATACCCATTGACAAAAGAATGCCTAGAAATAACAGGAGCGTGCTAAGGCTGATCAACACGCGCATGACGGGATTGGGCAGTTCTGTTTGATTGAGCAATATTGCCAAGAGCAATCCCAGCCCAACCGGTACGAGTATGAAACCCCAACGCCGTCTCATGAGGTAACGCCGCCTATAAAACGATAGCCTTGTCCAGGTATAGTCTCAATATAATGTGGATTGGTGGAATCGTCTCCAAGGAGGCGGCGCAATTCAGCAATGCGCGTGTCTACTGTGCGCGTGCCGGTGGGATAGTCCCAGCCCCACACTGCATCTAACAGTCTTGTGCGGCTCATTAATTCGCCTGGATGACTCATCATATATTCCAGCAGGGTGATGGCGCGTGGGGTCAGGGACAATTCTTGCCCGGCTAACTTTGCCTTACGCGCTATCCGATCGAGCGTCAAATCGCCGCTAACCAGACGCTCGGTCTTTGCCAGCGACGGTTGCCCAAGATGCGCCCGTCGCAGTACGGCGCGAATGCGGGCTACTAATTCCTGCGGATCGAAGGGCTTGTTTAGATAATCGTCGGCTCCTTCCTCTAAAGCCATCGCCCGTTCTACCGATTCGCCAACCTGCGTTAATAGAATGACGGATGTCCAATCGTCATTTCGCCGCAGATGACGCAAGACGGATCGACCATCCATATGCGGCATGAGAACGTCTAAAATAATGAGATCCGGCGCGAAAAGGTCTATTTTTTTTAATGCTTCTTGCCCGTCGCCAGCAACTTCCACGGTATATCCGGCGCGCTCCAGGAAGGGGGCCAGATTATCGGTTATGGCTGTCTCATCATCTACTAATAGGATTTTGGCTTCTAGTTCCATGCACATTACCTCTCTGAGTGTAGATTACACATCCCAACAGCAATAAGCAAGGATGTTACCAGATGGTAACGGCCGTTTCCCCCACACTCTAGCCCACCCACCCGATCCATCATAATGTCGCCATGTCTGGCGACCTGCTGTAAACGAAACTGTATGTGCCTCAGTAACTGCCGTTTCCCATCCCCCGCCCCATCTCATCAAAAAGCTCAACCAGGGGGAACTATGCGCATGGCAACCCCTATTTCAAACTGTTGCGAACTGAAGTGGCTGCGCAGGCTCAAGAATTGCACGGAGCCGCTGGGGTAAAAGAGCAAGCGGCCAAGCATCAGTTGCGAAAAATCAACAGGGAGATCAATAGTCTCAAGAGAAAGCTGGCCGCTTTGGAAAAGCAGAAGGCTGCCTTGCAAAAGCGGGC
>JAAETJ010000412.1 GCA_024228495.1 bacterium
ACTGCTTTCACGTTGCTCAACACTTTGTCTACGTACATCGTATGCAGCAGCGGTTGGTCGAAGCCGGTTTGGAATTTGTCGGCCACAATCAAAAAGCGGTATTCATCTTCTTCAAGCTGTTCAGGAATGTCGCGGCTGGGAAAGCCGTTCATCTTTGCTTCATCGTATGCTTCACCGTTAATCTCTTTTTTGCCGGAAAAGGCGACGATGGCTTTGTAAGGGGAGTTGATTTCTTGTAGGTAGGCTTGAAATGCCCAATAATATTCGATGGCGGTGACGATGCGCGGCGTGACCACCATTGCTTTGGCCTGACCGTTTATCTTTTTCTTTTTGATCACCTCATCAAAGAAATGATTAATCATGATTTCCGCTTTTTTGCGGATGGTGTCCGAATGTCCTTCAACATACTGTTTTAGCCGTTTGGTGGCGCGTTTGCTGTCAAATTCGGGATCGTCTTCTACTTTTTTTAGGATTTTATAATAGCTTTTGTAGGTGGTGTAGTTGGCGAGTACGTCCATGATGAACTCTTCTTCGATGGCTTGTTTCATGGTGTAGATGTGGAAGGGGTAGAACTTGTTGCCATGCTGCACACCGAAGGTTTGCAGGGTGCGGTTTTTGGGCGTGGCAGTAAAGGCAAAGTAGCTGGCGTTGTCGAGCATCTTTTGACTTTTGACCAGGGCGTTGATCGCATCTTCTAAATCTTCGATTTCATCAACGTTGTCACGACCCAAGGCCAGGTTCATTTTGGCGGCGACGTTGCCTCCTTGACTGGAATGGGCTTCGTCAATGATGACGGCAAAACGCTTGTCACCCATGCCCCCGATTTTAGATATGACAAAGGGGAAGGTTTGGATAGTGGCAATGATGATCTTTTTGCCTGCTTCTAACGCTTCACCTAATTCGGTGCTGCCGCGCACGGGGGCGACCACGCCATCTACATGGGCATATTGTTTGATGGTGTCTCGAATTTGCCGATTGAGCAATACGCGGTCAGTGACAACGATGATGGAGTTGAAGATGGGTTCGTGCGTGTAGAGGCTGTTGAGTTCGACCAGTTGATGGGCTAACCAGGCGATGGAGTAGCTTTTGCCGGAACCGGCTGAATGTTGAATCAGATACCGCTGTCCGGTGCCGTTGGTTTGGGCATCACGCAGTAAATTGCGAACGGCATCGAGTTGGTGGAAGCGGGGAAAGATGAGCTTGGGTGGCTTTTTCTTGCCTGTTTTGCGGTCTTTTTCTTGAATGACACGAGCGTACTTTTCGATGATTTCGCTGAGGGTAGCTTTGGTGAGGATGCGTTCCCACAGGTAGGCGGTCATGAGGCCATCGGGGTTAACAGGATTGCCTTTGCCATGATTTGCCCCACCGGGTGGGGCTTGCCAGATGGGTTTGCCATACCCTTGACCCTGGTTGAAGGGTAAGAAGAAGGTGTTTTCGCCTTTCAGTTCGGTGGTCATCCATGCTTCTTGATCATCG
>JAAETJ010000413.1 GCA_024228495.1 bacterium
GAACGAATTGCGCGTTCGGCGTAGAAGTTGATCAAACCCCTCTCCCTGAAATACTTTGACAACCAGAGTGCCGCCGGGTTTCAACTGTTCTCGGGCGAAATCCAGCGCCAGCTCGCAGAGATAAATCGCCCTTGGCTGATCCACGGAAGCTATACCTGTGATATTGGGGGCCATATCCGATAACACAAGGTCCACCCTGTCCCCTTTGAGCAAACCACGTAGCTGTGTTAGTGGTTCATCTTCGCGAAAATCACCTTGGATGAACTCAACCCCTTGAATCTGTTGCATAGGAAGGAGATCCATCGCAACAACCCTCCCCTTATCTCCGATCAGCCGCTGCGCGACCTGTGACCAGCCACCAGGAGATGCTCCAAGATCCACTATATGCTGTCCGTGTTTGAATAGATGATCCTTTTTTTCAATCTCTAGCAGCTTGAAAGCAGCACGAGATCTATAACCCTCCCGCCGCGACCGTTTGATATATTCATCCTTTGCATTGCGGGCCAGCCAGCGGCGACTGCTTTTCTTTCGTTTCATCAGTGCAGGGTCCGGAGTTTAGGGCCGCGGAAACATTAATTTATCCCATCTTGCTTGTCTTTTACGCAGCTTCTGCGTTGTGGCAAGGGTTGCATAGAACGGCTATGCGCCCCTTGCCACGCATTGAAACCGCACAAAAATCCGGCGCAATCTTGGGATAATTTAATGTTTCCGCGGCCCTTACCAAACAGGCTCTTAGTGACTGCCATGCAAAATTGAAAAAGATTCTTTGTGGATTGATGGATCAGCGGGATATACGGGTTATATAC
>JAAETJ010000414.1 GCA_024228495.1 bacterium
GGAGGGCTTCGCTGTCAGATAGGTCTGGCACCGGAATGTTCTTTTCCAGTGCCACGTGTATTGTTTCACGGAAGGTTTGCATAGGTGTCTTGCCATAGCAATGCCTGCCGGAGTGTGGCCTTTGTTCGTTGTATTTCATCAGCCAGTGATCAAGATCGATTTGCAGCTCTTCCAGTGAACGGTAAATCTTCTTGCGAAAGGTGATGTCGTAGAACTCATTCTTGATGGTTTTGTGGAACCGCTCGCAGATGCCGTTGGTCTGTGGCGATCTGGCCTTGGTCTTTGTGTGGTCGATATCTTCCACCGCCAGATAAAGCTGATAGGCATGGTTTTCCACCTTGCCGCAATATTCGGTCCCCCGGTCTGTGAGAATGCGCAGCAAAGAGATTTGATGTTCATCAAAGAATGGCACGACCCGGTCATTGAGCAGATCGGCAGCCGTGATGGCAGTCTTTTCGGTGTACAGCTTGCAGATCGCCACACGCGAATAGGTATCAACGAAGGTTTGCTGGTAAATACGGCCCACACCCTTCATTGTGCCCACATAATAAGTATCCTGGGACCCCAGATAACCCGGATGATGGGTCTCGATCTCGCCATGGGCCTCCTTTTTCTGCTTGGCCTTTTCAAGGGCAATGAGTTGGTCTTCGGTGAGCAGAAATCCCTCCTGGGCAGAACGGGCCTCCAGAGCCTTGAGGCGCTTCTTCATGGTTTCCAGATCATGGCGCAGCCAGACCGAGCGCACGCCTGAGGACGATATCATGATGCCGTGCTGCTGCAGTTCCCACGAGGCGCGTTTTTGACCAAGGGCCGGGTTCTCAATCGCCAGATCAACCACTGCTTTTTCAACATGTTCCGGCACCCGGTTCTTGAGGATTGGCTTCTTGCGCGATATATCCATCAACGCCTGTTCGCCACCGTTTTCATAAAGCTCCTTGAAGCGGTAAAAACTGTCGCGTGAATAACCCATTACATTGCAGGCCTGGCTGACACTGCCAAGCTGTTTGGCAAGTTCCAACAGTCCCAGTTTCGGTTTGATGATCTTTTCTTGTGTGCTTGTCATGATGTGACACTCCTTGGATAAGCGCATTATGCGCAGAAATGTCAGATCAAGTCGTGTGCTTTACATTTGATTTTCGTCAGGCCATCCGGCCCGACGCCCGTTCGCGGGCTTACAATTTGGTGAA
>JAAETJ010000415.1 GCA_024228495.1 bacterium
CGTAACGAATCCCAGTGCTTCGTCATCTGGGCAACTATGCTGGCCGACGCTCCTTCGGCCTCATCTGCCGCACCAACAAACGCTAGAATGTCATTCTTTATGACTGTGAACACATCCCCAAACGTCTTGGGTAAAACCTTGAATTCCTCGGCTATCTTTTGACCTTGGCCTTTAAATGCTTCGATTAACTTCTTTGCAGTTAACTCACCATTCGCGGCCATTTCGCGCAAAGCGCCAATGGTTACGCCCAAACTATCCGCGACGGCCTGCATAAGCCGGGGAGACCCTTCCATCATGGAATTAAACTCATCCCCGCGCAGCACACCAGATGCCAGTGCTTGGCCCAACTGCCTTAATGATTGCGTGGTTTCAACCGTTGACGCGCCACTGATTTGCATCGCCTTACCGATGGTTTCAGTGATTTCCAGCAAATCCTTTTCTGAGACTCCGAGGCTTTTTGTAGCCCTCGCCATCTTTGCATACAGGTTTGCATTGGCGCTTAAATCTGTGCGGGTGCGTTGGGATATTGCTAGTAGTTCCTCCCTGACCCTATTTGATTGTTCCTCACTGGTCGTTACTAGATTTATCTGCGCTGATAGTTGTTTCCAGCCATCCGACAGCCCAGCCACAGACTTGAGCATCCGCCCAGTCAGATACCCAGTAAAACCAATGGCCGCAGCCTTAGCGAGAGAAAAGGATTTGCGAATACCTTTAAGGCTACGCTTGACGCTGTTAAACGCTTTTTTGGTTTTATCTGTGGCGGTTATAACAAATCTTGCAGCAGGATTAGCCATATTATTCCAGAATGAAAAAGCCCCTCAGAGAGAGGGGCATAGATTGGTTAAGCGGCTTTGATTTCAGCGTACTGAGACAGGCCACCAGTTGTGATGCTGGTATCCTTTAGACTGTCGCCGGTCAATGCGATGGAACCAAAATCATCACCGATAATAGACACATCCTGACCGCCGCCGAACTTAGCCCGGTGTACCTTAATCACTACAGGGTCACCGCTTTGGGCTTCATTCAGGCCTACAAAGTCCAGAACGTATTCCTGGGCCGATGTAGTAAGGGTCTGGATCACGTCTACCGCTTTTTTGGTGTACGAGATAGCCAGGGCGGTTGATGCTGGAATAGAACCTGAAGCAAGCACAACAATGCCGCCAGCGTTTACCGTAAAGTCAGTATCTTCCGTGTAACTGGTGACTGTCACGGTTTCGCCTGTGTCAATCACGTTGTCAGTAGTTACTAGAACATCGGTTGATACATCCGACGGGGTGGTTTGCGCCTCATCAGTTACCGCACCAGCGGTTACAGCCGACGCGGTGCCGAACATAGCAACGGCCAGGTTGTCAGCGTTGTAATCGTGCATGGTCATACTCAGTTCCACAGATGAAATCCTACGGAGTGAGTTGTATAGACCGCCGCCAGCAGAGGTAAAATCCTGAAGTTCTTTCTTTTCCTCTTCAATAGAAAATTGAAGCTCAGACACGTTACCTATTGCCCTTCCATCCATATATACTTGGCCTTTGCCAATGTAGCTCTTGTCTGTCATTTGATTTTCCTCGCGAGTTTTCAGCAGACACAAAAAAACCCGCAACAGCGGGCATAAAAAAACCGCCTCTCAGCGGTTGGTTAAGAATTAATTATCTGGATCTCCATATCGTCGGACGTGTGGAATGTCGTATTCCACCTGAACAGATACAAGATCACCTCCCCCGTCTGGGTATTCGATTTGATCTGATACAAAAGAGAGGCCACCAATTAATAGGCCGCTCATGGTTTCGTCATCGGTTTCTACTGCGCGTTGAATATCCGCAAGCATTTGGATAGCTATATCACCGGGTTGGTTGGAACCTACA
>JAAETJ010000416.1 GCA_024228495.1 bacterium
CGAGAGTTGCGTCGATACCGAAAGTCAGACGCCTTCAAAGGCCGTTTTGGTTCTGATAAAGTCCGCGCTGACCTGTTAGCATTGGTGCTCTGGGTCCTGGAAGGCGATGGCAGAAAACAGTCTTCTTATCCCTTTGCGCTCAGCGCTGACGCACGTCCTAATTTGAGTGGGTATATCAATAGATTGGCGGGGATCTAAAAAAAATTTATCGGGCTAATTGTGGGTATCGACGAGGCGCTATTGAGGCATACTTCTCGTTTTTGAGGAGAAAGGTCATGAGTAAGCCCAGTCGTCGTCCGAACCGAGAAGCGCGTAAAGAACACAAAGAGAAAGTCAAAGCGGCCCGAGAGACGTTAGCCAGCCAGCAAGCCTCGGCGGGGATCGAGGTGTTGCAGCGCCCCAGTGTCTCCAACAGTCTGTGTTCGTTTCAAACCGAAGCGGAGGAACAGGCCGGGCGAGAAGAAGCGGTAGCGAGTCAGGTTTCCGCCTATCGGAGCCTGTTGCCGTCGTTACTGAAAAAGCTGTCGAAGATCCCGGATCCGCGCCAACCCAAGAAGGTCAAACATAAACTCACGGTGGTGTTGACGTATGGCTTACTGATGTGCGTGTTTCAAATGGCATCGCGACGGCAAGCCAACACCGAGATGAGCCGACCGGTCTTTTTTTCGACCTTACAGCAACGGTTCCCCGAGTTGGAGACCTTACCGTATGTCGATACCCTGAATCGACTGTTGGACCGGATCGATGTGGAACCGTTGGAAGTGGCCCATATGGAGCTTACCACCTATCAGTTTCCTGTATACTTTCAAGCAAGGCAATTAAGTTGGAAGTAACTTCATGAGTTCAGTAAAGAAATTATCGGAGACTGTGGCCGTGGGTTTAACGGAGACGTTACCTAGGTTACGCAAGACGGTGGTGAGTAAGCTTTCGCTGGCGGTGGCCGCGGTGTTGGAAGTGCGCACAGCAAATACGGTGGAGATAGCGAATAAGTTACCGCTAGATCTGGAGCGTTCCGATATGCGTGAGCAATGGTTGCGGTGCTTATTATCGAATCCGTTAATGGTTGAGGAGGTGATCATAGAGCCGTTTGCGCGGAGTGCATTAGCGGCGGCGGGAGATCACGGCCCGGTTATCCACCTGAGCATGGATCAAACAGATATAGGAAATCGGTTTGCGATACTGATGCTGAGTGTACGGACGGGGGATCGCGCCTTCAATGGCATTCATTTAAAAAAAGAAAACACCTTAAAAAATAGATAATCTGTTGAAACACAAGTGCTTTACGAGTGTTTTTTCAGAGCGCTTTTTTAATTTGACTATATTCTCTCAATATGCGAACATAGCTGTGGTTAAATGTCACTGGACAAATCAACACCACGATGACAACAAAGATCTCAAAGCCGCTGACGCTCTCGGGTCGCTATTTTTCTAAAAAAGAACTCGCTTATATTCAGCAGATCGTTCAATCATTCCCCAATCTGAGCCTGACTGAGCTGGCGCAAACCTTTTGCGAACACCTGAACTGGGTCACGGCTAGAGGACACAATAAAATCAATGCCTGCCTGACGGCACTTGAAAAATTGGAACACCTCGGCATGGTCAGTTTGCCACCAAAGCGTCCGCAGAAAAAACGTCAATCGAAAGCGATCATCTGGTCATCGCAGTCAGATCCTGCCACACCGGTCGACTGTACGCTGGATGCATTGGGCACTATCCGTTTAGAGGTGATCACAGAAAAAGCGGAGGGAGCGTTATGGAATGAAATGGTGGATCGGCATCATTATTTGCGCTACCGACATCCGCTGGGTGCGGCTTTAAAATATTTTGTGGTGGCGGAGCCCCCTGAACGGCAACTACTGGGCTGTCTGCTGTTTTCTGCCTCGGTCTGGCATCTAGCCGATCGTGATCAGTGGATCGGCTGGCAACGCAAAGACCGTGAACAACGCTTGAATCTGGTCATCAATAATAACCGTTTCTTGATTTTTCCGTGGGTGAATGTGCCGAATCTGGCCAGTCACGTGTTGTCGCTCGCGACCCGACAAATCCGCGATGACTGGGCTCAAGTGCATGCTTACCGCCCCGTACTCATCGAAACGTTTGTCGATACCACTCGCTACCACGGCACGTGTTATCAAGCCGCCAACTGGGAGTGCATCGGTAACACCAGTGGCAAAGACTGGAAGGGTGATGCAGAAGACCACAAAGGAACGGTCAAATCAATCCTAGTCTACCCGCTTCAATCCAATTTCAGGGCGATACTGAAAAATCAGCCGCCGAGCAGCAAAGAAGCAATCATTGATGAAAGTTTCCTGAGCTTATGGGGTAAAGTGGTTACGATTATCTCGGAGGTTGCGCAGACATTTGATGAAACTTGGCAAAAACGCAAACGGGTGATTGATTCACTGTTGCTGGTTTTTCTGATTTTCCGGCTGGTGTTTTCAAAAAACAGCCAGAGCTATGGCACGACCATTAGCGAATTCTGGCACCACTGCCACCGGATGAAATTCCCGTTGCCGCAGAAACAGCCGATTTCGGCTTCATCCTTTACCGAAGCTCGTAAAAAACTCGACGAATCGATCTTCAAAGTCTTAAATCAGCGTATTATTCAGGTCTGCGATGAGAAAACACCCGCACGTTGGTTCGGTCATCGCTTATTTGGCGTCGATGGCAGCAAGCTCAACCTGCCACGGGAACTGATTGAGCATGGTTATCGCACACCCTCAGATAATGCCCATTACCCGCAGGGTTTGCTCAGTTGTTGCTACCAACTGAAATCAAAAACCCCGTATGATTTTGACCTAGTTAGCCACGGCAATGAACGACAGTGTGCACTGAATCACCTGAAAACACTGAAGATCGGTGATGTTGTCGTTTATGATCGTGGTTATTTTTCGTATGCGATGTTGTATTACCACGTGCAGGCAGGCGTGCATCCGATTTTTCGCTTGCAGAAAAATACCTGGAAGGAAGTAGACGCTTTCAGAAACAGCGATCAAACGGATCAAATCATTACCCTACTACCGTCAAAAGACACGCAGCGTGACATCAAAAAACAATTTCCCGACCTGGATTTCGTGCCGCTAAAAATTCGGCTCATCAAATATGTTATTGCAGGGAAAACCTACTGCATTGGTACAACCTTGATGGACAGCCAATACACGATTGCTGCACTGAAAGACGTTTATCATGCGCGCTGGGGCATTGAAGAACTGTACAAAGTCAGCAAACAACTGGTTGAAGTGGACGATTTTCATGGCCGCGGCGAACGTACCGTGAAACAGGAATTATTCGCCCATTTTGTGCTGATCACCATGAGTCGGTTATGCTCAAATGAATCGGAACATTTACTGGCTAGCCTGCTCAATCTAAACCCAGAAGAAGCGTCGGAAACGGAACAGAAAATCCAGGTAAATTTCAAAAATACACTGACCACGGTTTCAAGACACCTGGAAGATATTCTGTTTGCGCCAGCCTGTTACATCAAAACCGTGATGACCGATATGGTGCGTTCGATTTCACGCTAC
>JAAETJ010000417.1 GCA_024228495.1 bacterium
ACAACTTCTATTGATGTGCCGCTAGTATTCAGGCGGTGTGGTTGATCAAAACCTCATTATGCTTCGCCCTGGTGGGGTTTTTCATGCTTGATGAATGTCTCTTATTGGCCGAAAGCGGAAGTTCAAACCCACCGGTCTCAATGTCTGCTCTCGCTGAGAAGCAGTCATTCGACACCTTTTCCAGCCATGCCGCCACATCGGGAGAGACCGCCCCGGCTTGGGCGGCTTTCTGTAGTTGGAGCAAGTTTTCAATTGAGGTGGTCATGTCTCAATCCAGAAAAACATAACTGCATATTTCGTGCCACAAACTCTTGAAAGACGCGCGCGAATGTCCCGCATGGGATTTCCTCTCTGGAAGGACCCGCGCTCTCAATGCGCCGTCTCATCTTCGCCATCTTCAGCAAGCGCAATCACGGACAGCTCAAGCATTCGGCACATACCAATGAAGCCAAAGTAATCTTCGGTATCGATATAGCCAGCCATGCCTATATCTGGTGCGCTGCTTCCGGTTGTGATGAAGCCAATTGCCTTTATCTCTCCCTGTTCAGCCCGAGCCAATAGTTCTCTTAGCTGCTCTACTACCATCTCGCTTGGTGTCATCGTGCTGTCCTCATAGCCTGTTCAAATGCCTTGTCAAACTCTTTCGGAAAGTGTTTGTGGAATGACCGTTCGGCTGCATCGTGAAACTTGAATCGTTTGTCATAGTCGACATAGGGAACGAACCTCACCAGCAATCTGATGCTGCCGTGCCGTCGCTTACCGCCCGTGCTGAATCGTCCCGACTTTGCGACGTTGCCGCGCTGCCACAATCCATAGATGCCATTGATTCTTTCAACGAAAGTATCGTGTCTCGCTATAAGCTTTTGGATCTTGCCCTTATGCCTACCGGTGATATTGCCGTGCTTGTTCAATGCAACCTCCACTGGTAATGCCTCGCCGCTGCTTGATCTACCCTTGCGTGTTCCGCCGAACACTGACCACTGTAGGTATCCAGCTTGAATCGCATCGATGTAGACTGATGCTGTCAGATCCTGCTTGGTTGCTTTGCGATACTTGATCCCGCGCAGTGTAAATGGGGTTGGCCTGTCCAACTGGCGTGATGCTGCCTTTTTTACATCTTGAGCAACTTTGAAAGCTGTGTTGTCCAGCGCCCGCTTGGCTGCGTACCTCGTCTGTTTCGCGTCATTCTCTAGTTCTTTGATGGCGGCTTTGACGCCAGTGGTGATTACATCAAGCATTGTTTGATTTCTCCTTATAGGATGTCGTGATTGCCCCATGATGCCCAAGTACCGGATGTAAACCCTACATAGGCAGTATTCATCTCCGCCATACACCCAGGCTTGGCGGCCTTCGTATTCTTCGTGGCGGCCTTCGCAGTTTTCGCGGTTTTTAAGTAAATACCAGATAGCCTTTTCTGTTTATCGAATATATCGTTTCATTCGTATTTATCCCGAAGGCCGCCACGAAGACCGGCATCTCCGCCAAGGTTTTGTGTATGGCGGTCTTCATGAGTCGTTGCTGAAAATGCTGCTGGGTTGCATGGCAATACCCATTCCCAGAATCCATCGAACTGGCGCTTTCTGGATTCAATACTCAAGCGCCCTTTTGCTCTCTCGACAGTACGCCAAGAAATACCAGCGTCCTTTGCCAACTTTTGCAGTTCCTTGGTTTTCATGGCACCTTTCGAAAGTTCTTCAATTAGCCACTCTTCAGCATCACGCAATACCGGCGCGTCATCGTCGTTATTTGGTGATAGCGCATCATCCGCCGAAACAGTGACCAGATTCTGCTCCCATGCCACATAAGGCGCGTTGTTTTCTGCTGTTCGGATTGTGTAGGCGAAGCCGTTTATGTCATCTCCCAAGTTGTTCTTCAACGGCAGGAACAGCCGCCTGTCAGGGTCTTCCTGGTCTTTGGTAACGGCATAGGCAGCGCGGGCAGCGGCAACGAACGCAAGCGAACCCATAGCGCGGTACATAGCCGATGAACCGGATTTGTTGAAATGCGTAATACCGATTACAGCAACGTGATACTTGGCAGCCAAGTCGGACAATGGAGCAAGGACCGCGCGAATCTCCGCATTGTTGTGAGAATCAACCTTGCCGAGATAAGCTGATATAGGATCAATGGTGATAAGCTTGCAGCCAGTGTGCTGAATTACCAGTTGCTCAAGTAGCAGGATATCTTTTTCAATATTGAATGTTCGCTTGTACTGTTCGCCTGTATCAACATCTGTTCCACTGATCATATTCAAAATGAATACTTTCGACGGATCGGCGCCAGCAGCATCTAAGCGTGGTCTTATAGTGTCGGCCACGTCATCTTCAGCCGATGCCATAATTACCGATCCTTCCGGACATGGTGATCTATCTACCGGCCATGGTGCAGCGTTAGTAACATGCGCCGCGAATGCAGCAGTCAACATTGACTTGCCTAGACCGGGATCACCTGCAATTAATGTCAATTTTCCGAGTGCGATACGGTCAGGCCACAGCCAGGATATATCTTCCGGTGTGACATCAGCGGCACAGGTGACGGTCAGTCCGAAAGAGTCGGCTTTATAGTCATACTGCGGGTGAAGCAATTCGAACAGCCTTGTTTGATTGACTTGGTTATTCAGATGACAGGCTTGAA
>JAAETJ010000418.1 GCA_024228495.1 bacterium
ATTTTTGGTGATGAATATACCAAAATAAAGAATAAGATTTTGATACTCCATAAGGGCTGGACAACCCATACTATGTATTACTTCATAAAACCTCATTTATGAGGTGCTGTTTAGTAACCCTGATATTCATATCGGGGGGGGGCTGGGCCGGACATAGCTTTGGGAAGGAAAGATAGACAGCTTAAAAAGTTTTCAGACTGGGCCAGTGAAACTTTGCTTCTTAAATGGCACCCTCTCACTCTGGTATGTATATTCTTTTATGGAAATCACCTAACCAAAGAGAGGAGAGGAAAGGATGGACAGGATGGGCAGAATGTACGAACCCACACCACAAGATGTGTTAATTGATGAGCGCATGCCTCAGGGCTTGGGGGGCCGTTGGTATGGAGTCTACCCCGCCTTGGTTGAAGATATTGTTGACCCTGATGAGATGGGGCGCATTCAAATCAGTTTACCATGGTGTCCGGATAGTGACGATGGACAATATCTTGTTTGGGCGCGGCTGGCGACGATGATGGCCGGCAACAATCGCGGTAGCTGGTTTATACCCGATGTAAGCGACGAGGTGTTGGTAATGTTTGAAGCAGGCGACCCGGTGCGCCCCTATGTTATTGGCGCATTGTGGAATGGGCAAGATGCCCCACCTGTTAGTGCGGCGGAGGCCAACAATAAAAAAGTGTTGCGCTCACGCAATGGGGTACAGGTGACGCTTGATGATGAAGACGGTCAAGAGAATCTCAAACTCGAAACCCCCGGCGGGCATACGGTTACGATGACCGATGGCGAAACCGCCATCCGCTTGGAAGATAGCAGCGGCAATATGATTTCTATGACAA
>JAAETJ010000419.1 GCA_024228495.1 bacterium
CTCCAACTGGCATCAACGACAAACAAAATGAGGTTGGCGGAGCGGCGCACGCGCACTTTTTCGCGTAAATCTTCTTTTTTCAGCGTTAAGGCTAAATCAGATTCGCGCTCTTTTTGGAAGGGGGCGGCGGCGCGGAAGGTGGCATCGAAGGCAAGGTCGGTGACCTTGCCTTTTGGTTTTCTGGCTTGAATGTAACGGCCGCGTTTGCGGTCTGTTTTGGTTTGGGAACGGCGACCTGCTGATTTGCGGGTCAACCGGTCAAGCTGGGTGTCGAGGCGGCGGGCAGTGAACTCTTGTTTCGAGACTTTCTTCTGCCCACCTTCCCACCAGTTTGAATCTTGCGGGGTGTTGGGAACGGATTGAGGGCCGGCTTCAGCCTGCTGGTTGACGTCAGCCCCTTCATCCCCTTCATCCGAGTCTAACGCTTTTTTTTTTCCGAGCTGGTTTCAGCATCCTGTTCGACAGGGTCGGTTGCTTCGCCAGCACCCATGTCGCTTTGCACTTCTTCGAGTCGTTCTTCCAAGTCGTGGGCGTTGACGGTGGTGTCTTGGAACGGCCGTCCCTTAATCCGGTGTGGCAACGCCAATTCAGCCGCCAAAATGATGTCTTCATCATTGATGTAGGTACGACCCAACAGCGCCGCATGGGCTTGCGCTCCACGCAAGATCACTAAGTCACCACGGTGACCATCCACCTTCAATGAACTGGTCAAGCCAGCAATCGACATCAGATCACGGCGCGTATAGGTCACCTTCTTCACCATCTCACGCGCTTTGGAAATTTGTTCAGATAGTGCAAGCTCTTGCTCTGCCCATTGATCATGGAACCCTTCACCGTCTACTTCAAATGCAATCCGGCGCTCCATAATTTGCACACGCTGAGACGTATCAGCCAAGCCGCTAATATGTACCGAAAACGCAAACCGATCCAATAGCTGCGGCCGCAAATCCCCTTCTTCCGGGTTCATCGTACCAACGAGGATGAACTTGGCTGGATGCGTAAAGCTAATCCCTTCACGTTCCACCACATTCACACCCATTGCGGCTGAGTCAAGCAGCAAATCGACAACATGGTCATCAAGCAGGTTCACTTC
>JAAETJ010000420.1 GCA_024228495.1 bacterium
TTCGTTGGCGGTGTTGACGGGAGAACTAGGCCCAAAGGAACGGCCGTCATACATTTCATCCATTTCTGCGCTGTAGCTTGCAGCTAACCGGGGGCTATCAAATACGACGAGGCTGTTGTTATTACAATACACACCATTGGTGGTGAAGTTCATCGAGCCGACCCAAACGTAACGGCCGTCTATCACTGCAAACTTGTTGTGCATTAACCCGGAGCGCTTATCTTCCACCACGCTGATGCCATTGCGCCGCAGTCGATTAATGCTGGACAGTTCCGCATTATCTTCATCCGTAACGACACGTACCTCTATCTCATTTTCTTCCAATTCAATAAGCGCATTGACAATCGCTTCAGAATCAAGATCAAATGCAGCCACATCGACCCGGATTTCTGCTTCACGTATCGTGTCGGCGATAATTTCATCAATCCCACCGCCCCGCTCCTCTTCAGGTGGACAGGTGGGATTGGTGAAGTAAATCTCATACCAATCGGCGGGTTCATTGGGAATTGATTCTGGCAGTTGGACAGATGGTTCGCTCCCCGGTGCATTCAGCCCAAACTGCTCAAACATATCTGTGCCAAAGAGAATAGATAATATACCAACGACGACAACAAGGAGTGTGCCGAGGAGTCCGGCGTCACGTTTTTTCATGATAATCCTTTGTATTTAACATTTTTGTGGCGATCTCTTTCAGAAATTTGGCGGCGGTAACGGCCGTAATTCCCACTAGATCTCGCGTCGGGTTCAATTCTACAATATCTGCACCAACCAGCGGTGCATTCAAATTTTGAATAATGTGCAGCACATCCCGCGTTGTAAATCCACCTGGTTCATGATGAGAAACCCCCGGTGCATAAGCCGGATCAAGCGCATCCAAATCAAGCGATAAGTAAACTGGGCCATCAAATTCAACCGTCATGCCTTGATGCCAATCCCGCATTTCGATAATTTCAACACTAAATCGGTTTGCCTGCTGCCGCTGATGCTGATTCAGTGTACGAATGCCCACCTGCACCAGTCGTGCTGCCAGTTTTTCTTCCATGATGCGAGCAAATGGGCATGCGTGTGAAAATCGGTTGCCGTCAAGTTCATCATACAGGTCTGGATGAGCGTCTAAATGCAGAATGTTGAGTTGAGGATAATGCGCCGCATACGCTTTGATAATCGGGTACGTCACCGCATGATCGCCGCCTAGCGAAATGACGCGCGCTCCCTGGTTGAGAAGCTTGGAAATGCCTGCCTCAATCCGAGGAGAACCAGACGTATCCCACACCTCGCCAAAAGGCAGATCGAGATCGCCCACATCAACAAATTGGGGTATCTGACTCAAGTCTGACCCATCTTCTGCACATAAGTTGGACGCGCCTGATAAAAGCGCTTCGCGAATGCGATTTGGTGCTAATGCGACACCACGCAAAAACGACGAATTTTCGTCGCTAGGGATGCCGACAACGGTGAGTGTTCCAGGTTCAAATTGCTCGTGTTGATTGTGTAAACGTCTCATGGGTATGTAGTTTAGAGGAAGATAGGGAGGACGCAACTTGTTGGCCGCAAATTCTGCCCGCCGGAGGCTGAAGCCATCCGGCTACGAGGTGTAGAACCACAGGTTCGTAGCCCCAAGGGGGCTAATAATCTTCAGCCCTATAGGTATCAAGCTAAGCGATCTGGTCATGCCAACCCCGTCGGGGGATGAACCCCATATGCGTCTAGGTAAGCAAATTGGCGCGGCCATCTCCGCCAGCCAGGGGATGAACCCCATATGCGTCAAGTTAAACAAATTGGCACGGCTATCTCCGCCAGGGGATGAACCCCCTGGCTCATTTTACAAAGGCCTTTGGCCTTTTTTAGCCCAAAGGGCTTCGTATCTGAGTCCGGCAGTTTATCGCCGCACGAAGACGGCCGTTTACACACCTGCTTTTACAGTGAAAAATGCTTAGTTTGATAGGCATGGGGGCTAATAATCTTCAGCCCCTTTGGGGCTTCCATCTCGTAGTAGTGGGGTTCACGCCTCTGCGGTGATGGGAGGGACAGTGTCATGCGAATTGAGGATGATTTGCAACAGTTCAAACGCAGTTTCGCGGGTGAGGTGGTCGCGCTGTTGTTTGAATTGGCGGATGTTGCGCACGCGGGTGCGGTCACCGGGGATGTTGTAGAGCCATTGCAGATTTTTGCCCAACCGTACCAGCCGCGCACTGACGATGTCTTCGTCTTCCAGTAGACCTGGCCGTGCGGTAAGATCGTTGACCAACTGCATGATGAGTCGAACGGCCGTTTCCTTTTCCTCTAACACAGCCATTGCATCTTCATCGGGGAGGTTGGTGGTGCGAACGGCCGTTTCCTTCAACCTCGCCATCCCCCAATCCAGCAGCCACTGCGCCTGCTCATCTGTCAGTTCATCCCGCAAGCTGCTATTCGTCAGCAGTGGCTCTGCCACTTGCCGTAATCGTTTTCGAATCAGTTCGTTACTATCCTGGTTTCTATTCAACGGACTCTCCATGCACGATTGAGTGTTCAATCCCTGAGCTTATCTCCAAAATCATTAAACGTAGAAACGAGGGCTTTCCCAAGTTTATTAATTTGCTCGATTATTTTATTCTGACTGTCATTGAGTGTGTCAGCATAATCTAATGAAATAACTTCTGAAAAACCAATAATTATGACTGTGCGGGATAGCAATTCATTAAGTATGTAATGCGAGGAATCAAGGAATTCTTCTGAATCCATCAAAGAATATGTTTTCAGGGCATTTGCCTGTTCAATTTCCTCTATTCGAGCTAGCAGAAGCTGGGTACGTTCCTGAACAATATTGACATAACCACTTAATTCTTCGTTAAGGGATCCCATTCTTTTTTCAAGTAACAAAGCACTTTGCTTGGTAACAAGGTTGGCTGAAGCCTTAGTATTGTTACACAACGTCGCGATAATTTCACTACGCTTTTCATTTGCTATCATACAAATTTGTCCTTATGGAGCTTGCATAGTGATATTAGCCTTCTGTTTGGCCGAAGCCGGGGAGTTCGTCGATACGGCCGTTTCCCTCAACCAAATGATACGGGAACCACGCGACGCCAAACAGGGCGGCATTAATGTCTTTTTTGTAAGGCGACACGGAGATCTCTGTCACGTCGGCAATGATATCATCCCACTTGCTTTCGACTTCAGCCATCGCGTCTTCAAGTTCTTCTTTCAGGTTGTCCATTTCACGGGTAAACTCTTCAATCGCATCTTTCGATTCCTCGATGTCTGCTTTGGCCTTGGCCGTCATGCGCCGCTTGCTGAGCGAGCTGGAAACGCTGCGCCGTTTGCCCGTGAACAGACCAAAAATCGTTTCGGCGTGTTTGACTGCCTCTTCTTGCTTGCGTCGCTTGAACTCTTCTTCATCCTCAGCCAGTTCACGTTTTTCACGCGTTAACTTTTTCTCAATCGCGACCAGCTTGCGCTTGAATTGGGCTTCTACCTTTTTCATTTCGACCTGCATTTTATCTGTGGCCGCTTCTTCGCACATGTCTGTGAACTTCTCTTCAGAGATATCAGGGCCGGCAAAGACTTTTAACTTGTCGTTTGTTTTGACCGTCACTTCGGCAGAGCGGTAAACCCAATCGACAAAGTCGGTTTTCATGGCGCGGATTGCTTTGGCCTGTGACAACGGCTCTTCCAATGCCACAAATCGTGCATCTGTTTCGGGGCGGCGTGCTAATTGGCGCTCGTCGATGGCTTGTTCCAACGTATAATCGTCCCAGCGCACGTTGCCACGCCGGTCTGGCTCGTGGACGAGGATCGTTTGTTGGGTTTCCATGTCGAGACTGTATTTGCGTTGCAGGTAGCGAATTTGGGCTTGCGCCAGCAGAACAGGTCGATAGAGGATGCCTTGTTGTGTCGAATCGGTGGGAACGGAACGGCCGTAAACCCCTTCCGCCTCAGCCAACGTCAAATTATGCGGCAAAAAATACTCCTCAATATTCGATGGCACCGCTGGACGAGACACCGTCCCCGGCAGCTCAACCTCAGGAACAAGTCCTGAGTCCTGAGTTCTGAGTTCTGAGTCCTCACTACTGACCACTGATTTCTGGCTTCTACCTTCTGCCCTCTGGCTTCTACCTTCTGCCTTTGCTCCCCCCGCCAATGCATTCAACGCTGGAATCTGATTCCGCGTCACAGGACCAGCAAGATAGTTCATCGCCCAGCGGGTTTGAAAGAGAGTCGGCCGTTTTTCGTGTACGTTACGCGCCAAAAAAACACGTTTACCCAATGATGAGATGAGTTTGCTGTATTCGCGGGTGTCCAGTCCGCCAGGAATGGCGCTGGCTAAACCATCGAGCAAACGATCTTTATCTTGCTCAGTTGCCAGCTTACCAATGAACCAGGTGCCAGCGTTGGAGAGTGCTTTGTAATCGACATCAACCGGGTTTTGCGTAGCAAGCACCATGCCCACGCCAAATGCGCGTGCCTGTTTTAACATCCGCAGCATCGGCTCTTTGGAGGGTGGGTTGCCAACGGGGGGTAAGTAGCCAAA
>JAAETJ010000421.1 GCA_024228495.1 bacterium
GTAAAAAGGGGCTGCGCTTCGTCTGGCGTCATGTCGAGTTCAAAGGAACCTGTGCGTGCAATCGTCACAGCGTCGAAGCCAGTGAAGTCTTCGCCATGATCGCAAGCACTTAGAACAGTAGACATTACAAATACTCCTACGCAAATTCGAAGAAAATCAGTGATCGTTGCCTCGTTCATCCAATTTATGGCTGTCCTCAGCGGACAGATCGAGTTCGTAAACGTCTTTCAGTTTCTCGATCTTGCCGAGCGTCGCGTCAGAAAAAGGTGCTTTTCCTTCGAAACAATGGAGAGCCATCCCCTCGAGGAGATCGCCAAGCGACATATCTAGCTGTTCAGCGAGGGCTTTCAGCACTTTCAGTAGGCGTTTTTCTATACGTACGCCGGTTTGCACGCGTTGGATTGTCTTTGGCATGGTGTTATTTTGGTACATAGGTAACAAATTGTCAAGAGCTAGGATTCTTACGCGCGAGCGTCTCCTCGGCAGCAACAGCGACCCACAAACCCGAGATGAGCATGGCTATCGCAGTCAGCCAGAATCCTGCTTCCACTCCACCAAACGCATCAGCGATCAAGCCCAGCGCTAAGGCCCCGATGCCATACCCCAAGTCTCGCCAGAACCGATAAACGCCAAGGCTGGA
>JAAETJ010000422.1 GCA_024228495.1 bacterium
GGTGCTCTGGCTGTCGCTACCGTGGCTTTTGTGTCGGTATCGCCTGAAGGCACCGATATTGAATTGATGACCTTTTTGACTGGGTTTATCATCGTGCTTTTCGGGATTATTGCCTCACCTGCTATCGACTTCCAACCGGGCAATCGCCCCGTTGTTGAATTTTTTGCAAACCATGGAGACCACGCAGGACTCTGGATGCTTGTGCCCGCAATTGTCGCAGGTTTCGTCTTCCCCTCGGCCAAACTTCATGGCGTTTTGGTTGCTGCCATTGTAATTGAGCTGGCATGGTATCTGCGGCACAAGTGGACTAAGGAACGACAGTTGTATCCCCTCACCGAGCATGATTTGCTGATTCTTGAAACACAAGCGAAAGGGGACATTGAGGGATTTGCCAAACAGAATGGCATCCGGGAATTGAATTTATCGGCTGCTGGTGTTCAATGGTATGGATGCAGTAAAAACACGCTCCCCTGCGCCTTTAATCTGTATACCAACCGGCTCGGCCTAAATACGGCACCCTGTTGCCGGGAACATATGAAAGACCTCGCCTACTTCGTTTCTTCTTGTCTCGCAGATATGGGGACCACACACTGGCTGGAAGGAGGAACTCTTCTGGGCGCTGTACGGGAAAATGGAAACCTGCTGGCCTGGGAAGACGATGTCGATATCTCATTCTTGTTAGACGACCAGTCAACCTGGACTTCGGTCGTCAAAGGCATCTCAGATCGCGGTAAGCGCCACGGATATTTCGTGGAAGTAAACGAGAACAGTGCA